>CAYJDZ010000160.1:0-3077 GCA_964368955.1 uncultured Mariniplasma sp. | reverse complement strand
ATTTTCACAAAAAAGGAGAGAGAAAAATGAAATTTCCAAAGAAATTGCTTGTCGTGTTTATTCTATTACTTGCAAGTTTAACAATTGTTGCTTGTAAGAAAGATCCTGTAGAACCAGAAAACGCTAAACCGTCAATCTCGGGTACAGGTGCTGTTGCAATCGTTTTATACGATGAATTTGACCCACTTGCTGGTGTTAAAGCTACAGATGCTGAAGATGGAGACTTAACTAGTAAAGTTACGGTTAAGACTAATACTGTTAATAATGAAGTAGTAGGTAGCTATACAGTTGTCTACGAAGTTAAAGATAGTAAAGGTTTGACTGCAACAGCTACTAGAAGTGTCACAGTTAACGATCGTGCTTTAGAAGACTATCCACTTGCACAATATTTAAGTGGTGTTGATCTTTCTAAATTACCTGCATCAGAAAAAGATATTTTATTTGCTGCTGCTGAACGTTATCTATTAGAAAACGTATACGGTGGTGTTCCACTATATACGGGTGCTTCAAGAGTTATGTATGCCGACAGAGTTCAACTATTCAGTGAAACTTATAACGGCGTTATGGGCTTTGGTATTGCGTTCTCACAATTTACAAAAGATGATTCAAATGTATTAATGTATGGATCAACTTATGGAAAAGCTGATGAATATACTTGGAGAGCTGCTTATAGCACAGATCCAACATCATTAAATCCTTGGAACGCTGATGACTCAGCAACTTCAGACTTTTTAGATTTAATCAAAGGTGGATTATACAATTTCTTCTTTGACGCTTCTAAAACTGGTTATGAAATTCTTCCAGAATTAGCTGCTTCACTTCCACAAGCTGTTGGTGGCCAAACAATTAATGGTAAACAATATGCTAAAAAATGGACAATCACATTAAGAGATGACCTAGTGTGGAAATTCCATCCAGATTTTGATACATCAGTATTACCTGCTGGTTTTGCTAAACTAGACGCTAATGACTATGTATGGACATGGAAACATGCATTAGATAATGACTGGTTCAGAGCTAGAACTGGTGGTGGCGACTTTGTATCTCAAGGTATTAAGAATGCTGCAGAATACTTAAATGATTCAGTTGCATGGTCAGAAGTAGGTATTAAACTTCTTGATGACAATACAATCGAATTAGAATATACTACTGAAAAAGCTGCTTTTGATGTATTGTATGGATTTGCTGGTGGCGTAATGACTCCAATTAACCAACAATTATTTGAAAAACTTGGTGACCAATATGGGGTTAACCCAGTTAATGTGGCTTCAAGTGGTGTTTATTACTTTGATGTATGGACTCCAGGCCAATTATTAACTTTCAAGAGAAATGAATTACATCCAGATGCTGCAATGTACAATTACACTGGACGTCAATACACTTACATTGATGACTCAAACCAAGTATTTGCTGAATTCCTTGCTGGCAGATTAGAAAGTGCTTCTATTCCTGCAACAGAACTTGAAAATTATTTAAGTGATCCAAGAGTAAAAGTTGCACCAGATCCAACAACTTGGAGATTACAAATCAACGCATTCGGTACAGAAGCTATTAGAGATGATTATATCGAAAATACTCCAGGAAACCAAATTGATGAAACTTTCGTACCAGAACCAATTTTAATGTATAAGTCAATGAGACAAGCATTAATGTATGGTTTTGATAGATACCATGCTGCTGTTGAAGTAGTAGGTACTTACCTTCCAGCATTTACATTATTTACTTCAACTTACTTCCTTGATGGTGAATCAGGATTGTCAGTAAGAGGTGGAGAAGCTGGTCAAGCAATCGTTGATGACTTTGGTGGTAGCTCATATGGTTACTTCCCAGACGTTGCTAAAACATTATTTAAAGAAGCAGTTACTCAAGGTATAGCTGATGGCTATTACGTAAAAGGTACTGCAAGTAAATATACAGAAATAGAATTAATCTTAACTTGGGGTTCTAGTGGTAACACAAGTGCTCAAGCTATGGTTGCAAACTTAGTTGAACAATATGAAGCTTTATTAGTAGATAGCGAAAACTTTGTTAAAGTTAAGTTTACTGTTAAAGACGTTGCGCACCCTAATCAATATTATGATTATATGATGCCTGCTGCTACTGACTTAGGTATTGGTGGTATTAGTGGATCATTATTAGATGCACCTAGTTTCTTAGACGTATTTAGTGATGATAACCGTGGTGGATTTACACTTAACTGGGGTATTGATACTACAAGTGCATTAATTCCAGTTGCTTATACTAACTTAGATGGCGATTTCGTATATGAAAAATGGGGCTTTAATGCTTTAATTAGCGCTATAGTTGGTAACGTATATATTAAAGATGGTCTTGAACAAGTTGCTTGGGACAATGCTGATGATCTAATCGATGCATACCTAGACATGAATGGTGAAGTTTTAGAAAGTTCATCTGATGGAGCATCTCTTGCTGAATACGTATTAGGAGATACACTTGCTAATATCGCAACAGATGAAGGCTTTGACTCAGTGGTTGCTAAGATTGTTGTTACTGAAAGTGGTAAGAACTTCTTATATGTAATCTCTGTTGAAAACAATGCTTACAAACTATACCAATCATTAGGTCTTGCTACATCTGCTGATGATGCAATTCAAGGATATTTGAGTTCTAATTATGGTTACTCATTAGATAAAGCTACATTAATCACAACTGATGCTGAACTTCTTGCAAACGCATATATGGTTGCAAACTATCCATTGTTAACTACTTTGGCTGAAGTTGCTACTAAATATGGTGCACCTGCACAATACATGGAACTATACGGATTATCTCGTAAGTCAGATTCTGGTGCTCTAGGCGTAGATGCAATTATTGTTCTACACATTGGTGAATACTATCTAGTTTGGGAATGGTTATAATAAGTAGTATAAAATAATCAAAATTATACATAATAATTAAATAAAAGTAATAGGGGAGCCATATATATTCATTTATAGTATGGCCCCTCTTATTATGCTTTTGATATCAAATTCATGTGCTATTATATTTATTTCATAAATATGGTGTAATAACACATGAATTATGATATAATTAATAAAAAAAGTAAGGAAGAGATG
>CAYJDZ010000159.1:0-3090 GCA_964368955.1 uncultured Mariniplasma sp. | reverse complement strand
ATCGGTTTTTTAAGTTTTATTTCAGGTGCTTTTCTATCAACGATTCGAATCATATGCGTATATGTATTTTCATTATTCGATTTATCTTTGATGTGATAGATAATCTCATAGTCACCAATAATTAAAGGATTAATCGAAGATGTATCTACAAAAACAGTTAACTCTTCTTTTTGATCATAATTATCACCATATTCTAGTCCAACTTTAAAATCGGGCATCTTATCTGGATAATTAACAACAAATGGCGGTATAAATGTAATTTCTGGTTTTATAGGATCATAAACATTAAACTCAATACGTGCAACACTTTTTACATCTTGAGTCTCAAAATAGGCTTCTACATATACTGTGTAAACCTTGACATAACTAGTTTGTATGGTTGATAAAAAGGTGTGGTTCACCCCATCAAACCTATAATTGACTTTTGCATCAGAAATCAAAATACCATCTTCATAAATATCTGCCTTCACTAAAGTGAGATAATTATTAATGTCACTATCTAAAGGTAAATCTATTTTCGTGTTAAACCAGGACACATTAAATAATAATATTGTGAAATTGAAAAATGTGCATAAAAAAGACATTCTATCACCTCTATATCATCATAGAAGATAAAATGTCTTTTTACTTTATTATGCTTGTTTTTTCCCCCAAGGAAAAATCATAGGTGTTTTTTTAGTGTAAGCTTCCCAGCCCTCATACTTAGCCATGTGACGTTCAAGAAGTGGAGTTGATATTTTCAATAATACTAAACTCATTAATAATGGGGATATCACTAAAGTCAAATAGTACCAAAGACTAACTGTAGATGAAAACAATGTAGCTCCAGTTATATACAAACCAACCCAAATCAATACTTCTCCAAAATAATTAGGATGGCGTGTAATTGACCAGAGCCCCTTATCCATCAATGTTCTACTTCCTGCTTTAATATGTCTTCTTAGTTGTTCATCTCCAACCACTTCAAAGAATAGACCAACAAATGCAAGTAATAAACCAATCAGAACAATAATCATTGTATTATCAGAAAAAGTAAATTCGTTAAATTTAATAACGACATAACTTGCTGATCCAACAATAAAATTAATAATACCTTGGACCATAAATACTCTAAAGAATGCGATGATTACAACTTTATCTCCCCATTCTTTACGCCATTGTGCGTATCTAAAATCTTCTGGTTTACCCCAATTTCGTTTAATTAGACGAAATGATAAACGAGAACCCCATAATGTGATAAATGCGACAATAACAAACGATAAAATTGTTGGCTCTTCTGTAATCAAGAGCGTCGCCCAACTACCAAAAACAAAACCAAGTCCCCATCCCATATCCACAATGGAGTTATCCTTAACTACTTGTGCAACAATAAAGAACACAGTGAAATAACCTAATACTACTAACATCGGTATTAGAAGTGCATCTGCAGCAAAATATTGAAACCCGATTGTAGCAATCGCAACAGTTATACCCAGTAAAACTGTGTAAATCATAATTCTTTTTATATCCATAATTTTCACCTCAACATGATTTGTTTTAATCATTCTTATATTTATTATAATACAATGATATGCTTCTAATATCAAATAAAAAGATTATAACCAAGCTTCATTTTGCTAAATCAAAAAGACATCTTATAACCTTCCTTTTGTTAAAGAAGTAAAGATGTCTTGTATGCATTAGTCTTCTAAATCAAACTGTCCTTCATTTTCTCTGAAAAATTGATTTTTATACAAATCAAAATATGGCCCACGTTTAGCGATTAGTTCATCATGACTTCCCATCTCAATGATTTTGCCCATCTCTAACATGATGATTAAATCACTTTTAACAATTGTTGATAATCGATGAGCAACAATAAAACTTGTTCTCCCCTTTAGCAGTTGATCGGTAGCTTTTTGAATAACTAATTCTGATTCTGAATCAATAGATGAGGTTGCTTCATCTAAGATTAAAATCTTTGGATCGGCTAAAACTGCTCTGGCAAATGATATCAATTGTTTTTGCCCAACCGATAATAGATTACCACCTTCTCCAACAAATGTGTCATACCCTTTATCGATATGCTTAACAAAATCATCAACACCAACCATTTTCGCTGCATATTTTACTTCTTCATCACTAGCATTTAAGTTTCCATATCTAATATTCTCTAAAATAGTCGTAGAAAATAAATGTGGACTTTGAAGCACATAACCTAATCTTTTATGTAACCAGTGAATTGAGCGATCTTTGTAGTCTTTTTGATCAATTAATATTTGCCCTTTAGTTGGCTCATAAAATCTTGATAGTAAATTAACAATTGTCGTTTTTCCAGAACCAGTATGACCAACTAACGCAACACTTTGTCCAGGTTTCACCTTTAAATTAAAGTTTTCTAAAATAAGTTCATTTTCTAAATAAGAAAATGTTACATCTCTAAATTCAACTTCTCCAACTAAGTCTTCCCAATTTTCAGTTTTATCTACAAATAGAGTTCCATAAATTTCTTCCACTTCTTTTCGGTCAACTAAATCTGGTTGTGTTTCAATAAGGCCAACAATCCGTTCTGCGGAAGCTTGTGCATTTTGAAAGTCTGATAGGATTCTTGTGATTGCCATTATCGGCTCAAAGAAGTTAACTGTATAAGCAATAAACATTTGCAGTGTTCCAACTGTGATAATCACTTCTAATACATAAATAGATCCTTTATACATTGTTGTCCCTACTGCAATATATGCTAAAACTAAAATGATTGATGAAAAGATCGCTGATGAAATAACTGCTTTAATGCTTGCACTCTTTAATTGATGTGCAGTGTAAGCAAACTCATCAAAGTTTTGTTTTTCAATACTTAAACTTTTTGTTGTTTTAGCACCCAAAAACCCTTCATTATATTGTGCAGTTAATTGTGAATTGTGTTTTCTAGCTCTTCTGTGTTGTTTCAAAATGAGTTTTCTAAAGAAATAAGCGATTACAAACATCACTGGTACAACAATCGTTACAATTAAAGCCAGTTTAAAAAACGTAAGATACAATACAATTAAAATAAAAACCATCGATAATCCTGCCCAAACAAAATCAACTAATCCCCAAGAGATAATCAGTGAT
>CAYJDZ010000158.1:0-3093 GCA_964368955.1 uncultured Mariniplasma sp. | reverse complement strand
AATGACATGTTATTCTCCTGTTAGACAGTATAAATAGATAACACTACTCTCAAACGTGGGCTTGCAACTCAATCTCATGGCGGGAGTTAGACAGTATAAATAGATAACACTACTCTCAAACCATTCGCCCTTACTATGTTCTTGGTTATATGTTAGACAGTATAAATAGATAACACTACTCTCAAACATACTCATTACTGAAGTAGATGAGCGCAGCGTTAGACAGTATAAATAGATAACACTACTCTCAAACGATAACTTTGTATTTATCTTTGTTGATAAGGTTAGACAGTATAAATAGATAACACTACTCTCAAACCTCAAATTTGACAGCATAATTATTTAAAGATACCGAATAACTCACTTATGAGAGTTAATTAATTGTAACACATTGATCTTTATCAAGGGTATATTCCAATGAGTTTTTAATCCTGTTGATTTCAGTTGAAGTCACATACTGGGAGGACAAATTTATAATGTATACATCGTTGTAGCTTGCAAATTTTTCTAATTCTAATAGCTCTTCAAATGTTAAATATGTTTCTAAGGCGACATAAAAATAGTATTTAATATCTAGAAGTTCAATACAGACCTTAATCCACTCAATAATTGCCTCACATGTAGAATTGTGCTTAGTTTTTACTCTAAAATTATACAACTTCAATAAATCCTTTATGTCAAATTCATTATTGAACTCAATAATAAGATCTAAGTTTAAACAGATGGAAGTCATTAATTCAATTATACTAGTATTAATTTGTTCGATATTTTGATCTAATGATGAATGTTCAATAAGATTAGTTACGATTTTGATTAGCTCAGATTTCACTTTTCGAGTGTTAATGTCAAAATTGAAGTAATCAATCACCATAAACCCTTTTGAGGACAATGAAATTTCTTTCTCTTCTTCGAATAAATGAAATGACTCATCACTAATTATATTTAAATTGACAGTGTCATTAAGCGCTCTTAGCAAGTCACAAAAATATTTATTGTCTAATATTCGTAGCCAAATAAATTTTTATATCCTCTAAAATAATGGGCTCTGGCAATTTATAGTGGGTGAGAAGTCTCATAAAACAACCAATCTTTCATCGTTATCCAATATTTTACTTTGGGCCTCTCCCAAAAGAATCGAAATAGAAGAAAACTGTTTTTCAGTGATAGTCAACACATCAATTCTTCCCTCCTTAGGAACGTACTTTTTGATTTTTTTCATCGTAGCATTAGCTTTAGTTGTTGTATCAACTAGCTTGCTATAGACGGATTTTTGCAGCATTGCAAATCCTTCTTTTTTTATATCTCTCACAAATTTCCGATATGAAGAAAGTTGTAACTGAGTTTGAACCGGTAGGTCGAAAAATAGTATCAATCTCATAAATCTATATATCATAACTCTCCATAAATATTAATCCATACTCATTGTTTGTGTTTAGAGCGTTAAAAATGCTTCGAAGATATATTGTAAGTGCATTAGAAAGTCGGGTTTTCTCACCATTGATGTAAGTCTCAACATTCATAATGTTGTTCATTCTAGATTTGAAATCTGATTCGTCCCCCATTTTTATAAGAATACTATCTACAATTGGGCGGAATGGTTCCATCAAATCTGATCCTAAATTAAAGTTGTTGAATTCATTGTCATGCCATATCACAATTTGGGTTAGATAACCAGAGGATGCAATTACACGATTGACGGCTGAGAGTAGAATTGAATAGCCATAATTGAGTGCAATGTTTCGTAAGTCTTCTTTATTTGACCTAGTGAAGTCGTTCCCAAAAAGAGCATTAAAATATACTTTGGCCGCATGGCCTTCTCTATTTGTAACATCGCCTTCATCAACATTTTGGAGATATTGCTCCAATAACTTTGATGCTTCCAAATGACCGCTTTCATTTTTACTTCCCAGTTTATTTGATTCTTAATTCTTTTACTTGTTTCAAAGTTTCCATAATAAGGAGAGCATTCAAAACATGGGTTGTGTTTATCGTCGCAAAATATAACTTTAATATTTCTTTTTGCAAGCTCACATAACAAAATTCCAGTCATAGCAACAGATGGATTCTCTATGATTAAAAAAGATATCTCTGAAAGATGAACCCTCATATAGGTATCGCTTCTAACAATCATATAATTAAGCTGATATTCTAGTTTTGCCCTACTTTTTACCACTAATGTTCTAAAGGACATGATTATTCAATGTTCCAAATTTTTGTTTTCTTTTCATGTAACCCAGTTATTGATTGTGTTATTAAACAATCATCCTGTTGAATATTTGTGGCTAAACGGCCTCGATTTATTGAAGAACCTATACCAATAGATGCTAGATCCAATTTTAAAATAGGCCCTGTTTGCAACAGCTTAACCAAGTCGATTAAAATAGCCACTTGCTTTAATATTGGCAAATTAAGAAAGGCATCCCTATGATCAATAAGTGTTTGAGAGATATCCTCGTAAATGCCTTTATATATTTTCTTGCTATATTGCTGAACAATTTCATCAAAATGAATTATGTTTTTTTCTAAACTCACGCTTGATGCTTCAGTATCATGATTCGTTGGTAATACAATAATTACGTTCTTCTCGAAATCCTCTATGTTGTTGAAATCAACTTTCGAAAGTAATCGATGGTATCGACAAAAGTCATTACTAAAATATGGTTCGTCATGTTTATGCGCAATGAGGGTACTTACCGTATCCTTACCTGACAGATAACGTGTTGTTCCTTTTCTAATTATCAATGAATTTATAGGTAGTCGATCAATCAAAACTCTAACCTCTAAACCAAGATCTTTCGAAATGAAATCACGCAATTGAACCCCTTGTTTATCACACATGAGTTTATCGATTGATGATAATGGATATAGTTTCCGTTCAAGTTTATTTCCCTTTTTAACTTCAATCAACGCGAAAGAGGAAGTTGTTTTTCCACTATATCCACCGTATTTACTAGTGTCTGCTAGTGGGCTAGTCAATGATGCTGGCGTCAGATTTGTTCCGGCTTTCGATAAATTTTGTTCATAGAACTCACCACTGCCAAAATTATAACTTCTAGTAAAAAGGATGTCTCTTCTATCTAGCATTTTCTTAAC
>CAYJDZ010000157.1:0-3101 GCA_964368955.1 uncultured Mariniplasma sp. | reverse complement strand
ACACAAATAAACGTGCAGAATTATTTAGAGAACAACAATTTGCATCTACAAACTATTCTATTATTGATTTTATGGATCGGATGCTCATCTATGCTGAATCAGATAGATATATTGGAAATGTTCTAAACCGTAAAAACATGAATTTTCATATGATTGAGTCTGGCCATGACGCAAATGATGTCTATAACAGCCCAAGTCAGTATACATTTGTTTCAATTAGAATCCCTTTTAAAATATTAGAAGGCAAACTTGTTTCTTCAATAACATTTGATAAGTTACGTTTTGAGCGTGAAGGGGTTAATTTCGAGTTTCTCCCTCCTGAACATCATGTAGAAAGTCGTGCGTTCATATTATACAACGAGCAAACAAAAAGAAATAACGTCATTATAAATTTAATCATGAATAAAGACAGCCACTTCTATAAACCTGAACTGGTAAACTTTTTCACTAAAATTAAAATCTATATCAATATCACGAGTCTCTTAAGTGTCAAGGTCAAAGGAAATAGCGAACTCTATTTTACAAACCCTGAACAAATTGAAGGGGATGGGACAAACACATATCGAATTAACTCATCTAATTTTATGATTACTGAACTACCTAAGATTGTAAGTAAATAAGTATCGATTTATCTTATAGATAACTACTCAAAATGGTGATTATCTAAAAGAATAAGTGTAATGCTTTGATTTTCCAATTATCTTTGGATATAAATGCTTTATAACTATTGTTAAATTGATGTTTTTGTTATATGATGAATTTAAAGAGCCACATATAAACTGAAAGAGGCTGTAACGAAATAAATTCATTATAGTCTACAAAACACAAAACCACTCTGGAAAATCCAGAGTGGTTTTTGGTATAATTGAAGTATGCGAAACGACAATTATATACACACCTATTTTAACTCAAAACAATTAAAATTACCACTATCATTAGACATAAAAATACCATTTGATAGTGAAGTACGAACATTTGACGAAGTATTTAGGAGAATAGACTTAAAACAATACTTAATAACTGATAAAGACCCACGAGGACGCATCAGTTATAATCCAGTCAATATGTTAAAATTGATATTGTTTTGCCAAATGGAGAAGATTCAAAGTTTGAGAGATATGGAAAAAGCTGCAAAAAATGATATTAGGATTATGTGGCTTACTGATGAATTAAAACCAAGTCATCAAACCATTAAGACATTCATGGACAGATATTTGGTTAATGGAATCCAAGAAATCTTCTACGAGCTAAGTCAATATTTTATAAAAACCGAAAACATCAATACAGAATATTTATATATTGACGGAACCAAGATAGAATCAAGTGCAAACAAATATAGTTTTGTATGGCGCGGATCAATTGAAAAATTTAGAGATAAGCTTTATAAAAAAATAAGCAAACAAATCGCACTTCTTAATGAGAGATATCAAGACTTAGATATCTATTTTCCAATATATGAAAGTTATGAAGTCACATATTTAAAAGATATTCAATCATTTTTAGCTTTAGAAATCAAAACCCATCAGATTGAATTTAGGCAAGGGAAGGGATCAAGAAAAACGCTTCTACAAAGGGATTATGAGCATATATCTGACTATTTGACAAAATTGACAACCTATCTTTCACATCTGGATACAATGGGCAGTGATCGAAACTCATATGCGAAAACAGATAGTTCAGCTACATTCATGCATATGAAGGAAGATCATATGCGAAATAGTCAATTAAAACCAGGATACAATATACAAATAGGGGTATCTGATGAATATATCCTACACTTAGATATATCCAAAGAGCGTAATGACTATAAAACATTCATTCCATTTTTAGAAGGATACCATCAAATCTATGGTAAATATCCTAAATATCCAGTCGCAGATGCTGGATATGGTGGACTGATTAATTATCGTTTTTTAAAAGAAAACCAGATGGAGCTTTACCAAAAATATAGCATGTATCGTAAAGATACAAAAGATAAAAAACGAATGCATAATCCATATCTGGCAATGAACCTAAAAAAAGATGAGGATCTTAACTATATTTATCCAGATGGTGGAACACTTAAATATCTATATCGCAATAAGCGTGGCAATGATGTCTATCAAATACCAGGTAGTGAAAAGAAAATGGAAATCAATGAAGAAAATCTTAGTTATCAAAGAGAAGCAATAAAAAATCTTCAATCTAATTTAGGAATTGAACTAAGAATTCAAAGATCGATTCAAGTTGAAGGTGCATTTGGAGTCATCAAAGATGTGTTTAAAGTTAGACGATTTAGACGTAAAGGCACCCAAAATGTAGAATTAGAGTTTTTCTTAACAGCAATCGGGTATAATTTATCAAAATATCATAATAAGAGATACAGAATCATACAATAGTTATCCACAGGAAAACTCAAGATTTTACTTAATCTTCTTTTAATATGCCTAAATATAGGCGTTTTTTATGATTTATCCACATTTTAGCAGGCTATATAAAGAAAAAAGGACTGCTCAATCCATGAAGAGAATTATTTCTTCATTTCTTTACAGCCCCTTTTATTTATAAAAATGACTCCATAGGAGGATATTTTATGCGGAAATTACGGTTGTTATTTGCAGTCTTTTTTCTCATTTTGATGTTGGTTTCATGTAATGGAAAAGAAAACATTTCAATTTCATTTGAAGAAAATGGAGGGACTCCAGTAGAAGATCTAGAATTATCAATTAGTTCAACTACAGTTAATTTCCCTGAACCAACAAAAGAAGGTTTTACATTTGATGGCTGGTTTTTAGATGAGGCTTTATCTCAACCATTCACTCTAGCAGCACTACTTACACAAAGTGGTGGACTCACCCTCTATGCGAAATGGAGCCCAACTGTTAGTCAAATCACAATCACATTCGAGTCTAATGGTGGCACAAGTGTGGCCCCAATCACAGGATTAGTTGGTGCAACGATTACTGCTCCTACAAATCCTACAAAAGAAGCATTTACATTTGGTGGTTGGTTTAGTGATCAAGCATTAACTAGCTTATATACATTTACTGTTATCCCTTCAGCAAATATAACACTTTTTGCAAAATGGACTGCTGTTGTTTTAAATCAAACGATTAGTTTTG
>CAYJDZ010000156.1:1988-3127 GCA_964368955.1 uncultured Mariniplasma sp. | reverse complement strand
CACTTTATATGAATCAATACCACCTTAACAGGCGGTATTTTTTTATATTATGGTTTTTAGCAAAGGTCAAATATTAACACTGTCTATCAAAAAGACCACTTAGAGTTTGCTCTAGGTGGTGTTTTTATGTTAGGGGCTCAAATCCATCCTGGTGGAAATTGGCGAAATCTCTTTTTATTTGATAATTTTTTGAATCAGACTATGGAGTGTAGGAATGATTTCTTCTTCAAACCAAGGGTTATTCTTTCTCCATCTAAAATTTAGTGGTGAAGGATGGGATAAAGGAAAGTAGATTGGAAGATATTCTTTAAATGATTTAACTGTTTCTGTCAAATTAGTTTTCATTTGATCTTTTAAATAGAATGCTTGAGCATAAGCTCCAATTAAAAGAATGAGTTTAACATTTCTTAAGTTTTTTAAGATTTGCGGATGCCATTTTTCAGCAAATCCTTTTCTTGGAGGTAGGTCACCAGTTTTACCTTTTCCAGGAAAATAGAAATCCATGGGCATTAAACCAAAAAGATCTACATTATAAAACTCTTCATTGCTAACACCAAGCCAGTCTCTTAAACGATCGCCACTTTTGTCTTTCCATGTTGTTTCACTTGTTTGTGCTTTAATACCAGGTGCTTGTCCGATAACTAAAATTTTCGATCTACTATTAACTTCATAGATAGGCATTAAATTATTTTTAGTATATTCTTTATTTTGAGCATCTTCTATAATTTTTTCTTTTATTTTCTTTAAAGCATCATCATATGGATTCATCCAACCACCTCTATTTTTTATTTTAACACGCTATTAAAATAAATAAAGAAATATGACTTAGTTGAAAAGCCTTACTTTGTAATCTTAATTGTTAAGTATTTGACAATATGCTTATTAGAAATTAGGGTGAATTTACTGATGCTAATATTATTGTTATTTTTATGAATTTTTTTGTTATAATATATAGTGATTAGAAAAGAGGGTGAAATCATGAGAAGAGTTATTACGTTTATGACATTATTATTTTTGTTTATAGGATTAACAGCTTGCGACACATCAGTTGATATTCCAAATAATCAAAATAATACCCCACCTATTATTGAAGAACCGGTAATTGAAGAACCAGTCATCGAAGAACCGGTAATTGAAGA
>CAYJDZ010000156.1:0-1888 GCA_964368955.1 uncultured Mariniplasma sp. | reverse complement strand
TTTTATACTTCAAGAGATGAAGTTGCACTATATATTGCAACCTATCATAAATTACCTAGTAATTATATGACAAAGGCACAGGCATTAGGGGGCATATCTTCATATTGGACGCTTGAGAACTTAGCGAGCATTGGTGGAGATGTTTTTCAAAACAGAGAAAATCTTTTGCCTAAAAAAGAGGGTAGAACATATACCGAACTTGATATCAATTATCAAGGAACCTCAAGTAGAGGAAAAGAACGTATTGTATACTCAAACGATTGGTTAATATTTTATACAAGTGATCATTACGGTAGTTTTGTATTATATGATGAGGTAACAGGCACATGGAACTCTTATTAGATGGCAAAATAATTGTTGACAAACAAATACTCTTTATAGAATTAAAAAAACAAGTCAACTCACCTGAGTTTTATGGTGATAACTTAGATGCCTTATGGGATGTGTTGTCTTATTCTGACGAACACATAAAAATCACGATTATCAATCATGAAGACTTAATCACAAATCTAGGAAAGTATCAAGAATCATTAATAGAATTATTTGAAGATTTAAAAGATGTAAATGATAATGTTTCTATAGACATTAAATAATCAATTTCAAAGCGAAGCCACAATTTAGTGGCTTTTTTGATAAAAAAAGACCGTTATTTAAAACGACCTTTTAAATCAAAGAAATTTATCAAATACTGGGCAATACCATCTTCATCGTTGGTATATTTAGTGATGTCTTTTGAGACACCCTTTAATTCCCAATTTCCATTTTTCATCATGACACCAATACCAGCATCTCTAATCATCTCAATATCATTAATGCCATCACCAAATGCTAACATTTGTGATCTTTCCATATTGTAGTATTCTAATAGGTAAGAAAGAGCAGAAGACTTAGAGACATGTTTCAAATAGATTTCATAGATAGCATGTCTTTCTCCAGCACCCCATAGTCTAAAAGATATGGTATCTCCGTGGGTTTTTTTAATGTAGTTTTCTAAAGACTCTTTTTGCATCGTGTCAACTAAAAAGATCAATCCAGATGGTTCAACATCTAGTAAATTAAAATCTTTTTCGATAACTTCATTCGATGTAGCTAGACCAGCAAAATATTCTTCTAGATTAGGGTCATATTTATAAGCATAAACTGTTTTATCAATACTAAAAAAAGCTGATTTAAGCATTGGTTTCGCAAATACAAAGATATCACTCATGATATAATTTGGAATTAAAGTTCTTTGTTTAGCAAACTTATAATCCATCGGATTTTCAATGGTTGCCCCATTATCATTAATCATTGGATTTGGAATATTCAATTTATGATATAGGTCAATAGCTCCACCGAAAGGTCTACCGGTTGCAATCACAATTTTGTGACCTAAATGATGAAGATGTGTTAAGACATGAATTGTTTTTTCTGTTAAATCACTTTTGTTATTTAATAAAGAACCATCAAGGTCTAAAGCAATTAAATAGGGTAACATAATTTTCCACCTCAATTTATTATCTCATAGATTTTTATAATTACAAGTTATTTGAAGACAAGATAAAAAAATAAGGCAATTTGCCTTATTTCAATTTAGGAAATGTAAATTTGAATGAAGTTCCACTTTGACCAGGCTCTCCTGGAGTTCCTGACTCTGTCGTTATTTGATTTGGTATTGCATAACTATAAAGTTTGTTGTTATTAAACTCTGTATTTGGAGTTATACCTTTTTTTGGCAAATCTGAGTCATCATCATTTGCATAAACGCCACCAGTAATTCTAATGGTGTTATGATCGCCTTCAAATTCATCACATAAGAAGTAACCGACACCACTAACATGTTTGTCAAGTTCAATATCGCCATTAGCAAAGATAAATGATGGTCTCTCAGGTGTGCCTAAGCGAAGTC
>CAYJDZ010000155.1:0-3147 GCA_964368955.1 uncultured Mariniplasma sp. | reverse complement strand
GCAAGAATAGTTTTTAAAGCTTGTTCGCCAGTTAGTTCATGATATGCTTTAACAACTTGATTTTTTACAAAAGCGTCGGTTGTTCCAGCTTCTCTAATATCTAGAGATTCACCAACACATAGGATTGGCCATATATTATTTTTAACTGCTTGCATAACTTTTTTGTTAACTGATTCATCAGTTTCATTGTAGTATGCACGGCGTTCACTATGTCCAATAACCGCATATTCAACACCATAAGATTTAAGCATACCTGCACTGATTTCTCCAGTATAAGCACCTTCATCTAATTCATGCATGCTTTGAGAACCGATTCTTAAGTTTTCACCTTCGCGCTTAACTAGGTCTCTTAAGAATATTGCTGGTGCACAAATAACTGATTCAACATTCTTTTTGTCAGGAACTTTAACATTGACTGCATAGATGAATGCAAGTGCATCATCTTTAGTCTTATACATCTTCCAGTTTCCGGCAATAATTGGTATTCTTTTCATTATTTTATCCTAGAATTGAAGAAACATCTTTAATAGCTTCTTCAGCTCTTGAACCTCTCGCAACAATTTTTACATTTTGTCCATAAGGAACAGCTAGGCTCATAAGCGCAAGTATTGACTTTAAGTCAACAACTTTTTTACCATAATGTAATTCAATTTCTACTGCATATTTTGATGCAGTTTGTACAACTTTAGCTGCTAAGCTAGCGTGTAATCCTGTTGTACTCTTAATCGTAATCTCTTTTTCCATAAAATCTCTCCTTTTAAAACATAGGTGGTGTTGATATCCATAGTACTTTTGTGTTTTGATTGCTATGGTTTGTTAAATAGTGTTCTTTGTTAGCAAGGTAATAAAATGTTTCACCTTTTCTAATGATATATCGTTTTTTGTTAAGTACTAGCGTTACTTGCCCTTCTAATACATAACCAAACTCTTCACCTGCATGAGGATCATCTATTTCAGATTGTCCACCAGGTTTTATATCAATCATAATGGGTTCCATTTCATATTTTAATGCATTCGGTACAATCCAACTAATCATGTGCTTTAACGCATCATTATCTTTTTCATAAAAATCTTCTTTTTTAAAAACAACCGTTTGTTCCTCTTCATTACTAAAGAATTGGTGAACATCAGTCCCTAAGACTTCAAGTATAGAAAATAAGGTCTGCATAGAGGGTGATGTTAAATTGTTTTCTAGTTGTGAGATATAGCCTTTAGTAAGTTCAAGTCGGTTTGCGAGTTCTTCTTGGGTTAAATCGTTACCTAAGCGAAGTGCTCGTATTTTTTTACCGATATTTATCATTATTTATTATCTACACACTCAATACCAGGTAATAACTTGCCTTCTAAATATTCCAGTGATGCCCCGCCACCTGTAGATATGTGAGTAAATCCTTGATCAAGTCCAAATTGAATCACAGCAGCTGCAGAATCTCCACCACCGATAATTGTTGTCGCATGATCTTTGATCTCAGTTAATGCTTGTGCAATTGATCTTGTACCTTCAGCAAATCTAGGAAATTCAAAGACTCCAAGAGGTCCATTCCAAACAACTGTTTTAGCATCTTTTATAATTGATTCAAATCTTTCAATAGTTCTAGGTCCAACATCCATGCCCATTTCATCAGCAGGTATTTGGTCAATAGAACGCACATTTTTTTCACTTTCAGGGTTAAACTCTTTAGCTGTGATGACATCATCGCCTAAGACAATTTTCCCTTTTGCTAATTCTAGCAATTCTTTAGCTAGGTCAACTTTATCAGCTTCAAGTAATGACAGTCCAATTTCATATCCCATTGCTTTAAAGAATGTATATGCCATACCGCCACCAATTAAAACTTTATCAGCAACTTTTAATAAATTTTTAATAACTTCAATTTTATCAGATACTTTAGCTCCACCTAATATAGCGACAAAAGGTCTTTCAGGATTTTCTAATGTACCACCAATAAAATTAATTTCTTTTTCAAGTAGGAATCCAGCGACTGTATCTTTAATATTTGATGCAATCCCAACGTTAGATGCAGCTTCACGATGTGCTGTACCAAAAGCATCATTCACAAATACATCACCTAAAGATGCCCAATATTTTCCTAATTCTGGATCATTCTTACTTTCTTTTTTACCATTTAAGTCTTCAAAACGGGTATTTTCAAACATTAAGATTTCCCCATCTTTTAGTTTAGACACAGCATCTTCTAATTTTTTTCCTCTAGTTTCAGAAATAAATTTAACATCTTTGCCTAAATGTTCACTCAATCTTTTTGAGACAACTTTTAGACTGTTTTTTGCTAAATCCTTTTCTTCTTTGATTCTACCTAGATGTGAAAATACAATTGCTCTACCACCTTGCTCTAATACATATTCAATCGTTGGTAGTGCAGCAACGATTCTATTTTCGTCACTAATTTCTCCATCTTTTAAAGGCACATTAAAATCTACTCTGATTAAAACTTTTTTGCCTTTAAGATTTATATCTTTTACTGTCTTTTTTGCCATTTATTTTTCCTCCTTTAATATGTTTGTGATTTCTAGTTATAAGCCGTATTTATTATAACATTAATTCTAAGCATTTTCTACACGATTAGCTATGAAAATGTTTTACTTTCACATCTTTAATCGTTATTAACCGCATAATCTGAGTTTTTAATGACTTTTCTGAAATGGATGAAATGAGTTGTCTACCATCATAAAAAAGGAGAATAACTCCTGTTTTAGTCTCTTTGTATGATTTTAAGTTTACGTAATTGATCCAAACCACATCGTATGCTTTGACACTCTTTAATGGAATAAGCTGAAGTTCTTCTGAGATGTAAAGTGGGATTTTGTATTTTAAACCTAGTGTTTTTCTACAAGCCTTTAAATATCCTTGATAGGTAAATAGATGAATATGACATAAATGTTGTATTAAAGAAATTGTGCTCATTTTCTTTTCGATGATCTCATCTTTTTGATAAACGTGACACCCAAAAGCTGTATTAACTATATAATCCATGAATTTTTCCTCAAAAAAAAGGCCAATTGGCCTTTTTATTAATCTTTTTGTTTTAGAACTAAATCTGTTTCTGGGTTAAAGAAATGTGCTTTATTCATATCAAGTGCTAATTGAATCTTGTCTCCTATACGAATGTTTGCTCTTGCGTGAACAAC
>CAYJDZ010000154.1:0-3199 GCA_964368955.1 uncultured Mariniplasma sp. | reverse complement strand
ATAGTTGGTTATCTATTAGAACTTGATACGACTATTTCGCATAAGTATTATATTGAATCCATAACGACTACAAACAATAATAAAGAGTCGACACCAGAATTTCCGAAAATGACGATTGGTAGAAGTTTTGGGATTGGCATGATTGTAATATCAGGTGATCTGATGTATGAAACAGAATTTACTTCAAGTGACTTATCTACATTTGATAATTTAGTGATTAGCGATTATGAACCCCATTATTTTTTACAAAATTACACAACAGTGATTAAGGAAGTTGTTGATTTATATACCTTATCAGTAAAAGCAGTAGAGATGGGATCTAAAATTTAGAAAAAAACTATAAAAAAAAGCGATAAATGCAAGATTTGCAATTATCGCTTTTTTGATTTTTATGATTTAGCGTTATGAACAACAACTTGAGGAAATGGAATTTCAATGTTATGTTCATTAAGTAGATCTTTAATAAACTTTCTTAAGGCTCTTTCGGTAGCATAATGTTGTTGATTTAGGGTTTTAGCGATGACTCTTAAGTCAACACTAGATGCACTTAAACCAATCACACCTAGGTTCTGAATGTCTTCAGTAATTTCTGGATGCGTTTCTCTAAATTTAGGTAGGTTTAAAGCTAGGACATCAAAAGTTTTTTGAATATCTTCTTCATAGGCGATTCCAAATTCCACAACCGCAACCGATGGGTTTCTAGAAAAATTGGTAAGATTTGTGATAGCCCCGTTAGCAAGAATCTTTACTTCACCCTTCCAGTTTCTGATTCTAGTTGTTTTTAAACCAATATCAATAACTGTCCCTTTAAAGTCTTGAACTTCAATGACGTCATCAACGTCATAGTGTTGTTCAAAAATAATAAAGAATCCAGCGATTAAGTCGTTAATGAATTTTTGAGCACCAAGACCAATAACTAGACCAACAATCCCAAGACCAGCGAGTGCTGGACCAACATTAACGCCCCATACCGATAAAACTGATATGATTGCGATAATGCCTACAGTGTATCTTGTGATACTTGATAAGAGTTTACCCACTGTTTTTCTACGTCTTTGAGCAGGACCTTCTTTAAGACCAATCTTTTTAAAAGCAACTTTACTAAACTTTAAAATAAAGAAAGTAATAAAAATGATAATTAGACTGGTGATAATTCTTCCTATATCTTCAGTTAATTTTGTGACTACATCATCAAATGTTTGAGATATATAGGTGCCTAAATCAAACCCCCATGCGGAAAATAGTGATAAAACAGCCGCCGTTAATGCCAAAAATGTGATAAAATAAATAATGAGTATGTATCCTTTTTTAAGGTGTAGCTCATTTTTTAATAATCTTTTTTGAAGAAATAAAACTAAAATGACACCAGCGACGATGCCAAGTGTTATTAAAATGCTTGATATAACTGCTGTAGTTAAAAAAATGTTAAAATTCATATGTATAAGCTCCTTTCATTCATAAATATTATAACATGTAAGTATGCTTATATAAAGTTTTATGGTTTTAATAGAAATAACGTATTTATATGTTAATAAATATCTAAAAGTGTTAAAATAATAGTGTTTTGAAAGGTGGGTCATAAATGAAAAAGAATCATAACCTCACACCATTTTATACAAAGCTTCAAGAGTATGCCGAAAGTGGCACAATTTGTCATGATGTGCCTGGCCATAAACTTGGACATGTTGATAACGATATGATGGATTATGCTGGTAAAAATATATATAAACTAGATGCGAACGCACCTAGAGGTCTTGATAATTTAAATAGACCATCAGGTGTTATTTTAGAAGCTTCTGAATTAATGGCCGATGCTTTTGGCGCTGAAAAGGCATATTTTTTAACGGGTGGAACGACGATGGGTATCTTATCGATGATCATGTCGACGTGCCGCGCTAAAGAAAAAATCATTTTGCCAAGAAATGTCCATAAGTCAGCGATTAATGCATTAATCCTTAGTGGGGCAGTTCCTATTTTTGTTAAACCTTTTATTGACCAAGAATTAGGGATAGCCAATCATATGGATTATGAAGAAGTTAAAAAAGCAATTATTGATAACCCAGACGCAATGGGCGTTTTGGTGATTAACCCAACATATTTTGGAGTCACAAGTGACTTAGAAAAGATAGTATCCCTTGCTCATGAATATGAGATGAAAGTCTTAGTCGATGAAGCACATGGGTCACATTTCCCTTTCTCTGAAAAACTACCTATTGGTTCAATGGCAGCTGGAGCTGACCTTGCATCATGTTCACTTCATAAAACAGTAGGGTCATTGACCCAAAGTTCAATTTTAATTACACAAGGACCAAGAGTTGATCATATTCGTTTAAGATCAACCATTAATATGATTCAATCAACATCGCCATCTAGTTTGTTACTAGCAAGTCTAGATGTGGCAAGAAAGTCAATTTATTTTAAAGGACCCCTAGAACTGCCTCATATTATTGAGATGGCAGAAAAAACAAGAGATGAAATTAATGAAATTCCAGGATTAAAAGCATTAGGAAAAGCCTATTTTTTAACTAGAAATGCTTTTGACTATGATGAAACAAAGATTATTATTAAAGTTTCTGAAATGGGATTAACTGGTTTTGATATTTATAAAGAATTGTTTGATGTGTATCATATACAAGTAGAATTGGCCGAGACGCACCTCATCTTAGCAGTCCTATCTATAGGAACAACTCAAAAAGACTTAAACGCATTAGTTGATGCCCTTAAGAAAATAAGTGAAATGTATCTTCCACTTGGTTTAGAGCCTATTGAACCTAAGATTAAGTATAGTTACCCAGAAGCGTATACAAGACCAAGAGAGGCCTATCATGCGCCTAAGAAGTATATGCCAATCAATCAAGCGGTCGATGAAATCGCCGCTGAATCAATTATGATCTATCCACCAGGTATTCCTATCGTTATTCCTGGTGAAGTGATTAGTCAAGATATCTTAGATGACCTAGAGTTTTACCAAAAGAGTGGGTCAGTCATCTTAAGTGATACAGAAAGTGGATATATAAAAGTTATCGATAAAGAATATTGGATGAAATGGAGTGAAGATGACGATGAATAAAGTAGACTTATCTTTTCAAAGCTGTAAAAGTACTTATGAAGAGGCTGATGTAGTTATATTTAGCGTTCCGATGGACGCAACAACTTCTTTTAGACCAGGGACTCGGTTTGCGGGTAACGCAATTAGAGT
>CAYJDZ010000153.1:1300-3236 GCA_964368955.1 uncultured Mariniplasma sp. | reverse complement strand
TTATAGCTTTACCACCTTGTTTGATAACTGGTTGGTAGACGTTCACTGAGCTATATCTCTCCCGTCTTCTTGATAGTATTAATATTTAATTTATTTAAATTGTAACACAGACGTAATATGTTTTACAATAGTATATTTAATGAAATCGTTTTTATGCCTAAGAATGATAAATAAAACGACCCATAAATCTATAAAGGAAATTGTCCTTATAGTCTATGGATCGTTATTTAGTTTATACTATATTATTTTATGATTCATCTTCATCGAAAAGACTATCTGTTGAAACTACTTCTTCTTGTTCTTCTTCAATTTCATCTGGTTCTAAGTAAGCAGATTCAATTGTTTTCTTTTGTTCTTCAACAGCCATTTCTTCTTGTGTGAATTGTTCTTGGTCTAAAACTTCTTCTTCATCTTCTTGTTTTGGAACTAGTGCAATGGTTGCGACGTGATGATCAGCTCTAAGTTTGATAACTCTAACACCTTGTGTCGCACGTTTTGTTTTAGATATTTGGTCAACGTGTGTTCTAATCACAACTCCACGATCTGATACAACGATTAGATCATCTTCATCTGTGACAACTTTTAAGGTACAAAGACGACCATTTTTTTCAGTGACATTTAGAGTTTTAACGCCCTTACCACCACGCATTTGACATCTATATTCGTCCACGTTAGTACGTTTACCATATCCTTTTTCTGTGACAACTAAAATTTCTTGTTCATCATGTTCAATGAGACTTGCTCCAACGATTTCATCGTTTTCACCTAAGCTCATCCCTCTAACACCTGAAGCGGTACGACCCATCGTACGTACATCTTGCTCATTAAAACGAATTGCTTTACCATTTGATGCGCCTAAGATGATATCTTTTTGGCCATCAGTTAACTTAACGCTTAATAGTTCGTCATTTTCTCTTAAAGTTAAAGCGATAATGCCGTTAGTTCTAATGTTTTGATATTCTGAAATTTGTGTCCGCTTAACAATACCTTTTTTAGTGACGAACGTTAAGAATGAGTTTTCATCTTCAAAATCTTTTACACTTGTGAAATTAGCAAGTGTTTCATCTTTATCAAAATCAAGTAGATTGACTATAGGTAGACCTTTAGATATTCTAGATCCTTCAGGAATTTGATATCCTTTAATCTTATAAACTCTACCTTTATTGGTAAAGAATAAATGATAATCATGAGTAGAAGTCATTAGAATATGTTCAACATAATCGTCATCATGGACTTTAATGCCTGACATACCGACACCGCCTCGATTTTGAGTCTTATATTGATCAACTTTCATCCGTTTGATGTATCCATTATTTGTAATGGTAATGATGACATCTTCAACTGGGATTAAGTCTTCATTTTCAATACTCAAATCTTCATGTAGGTTAATTTCTGATAATCTAGGGCTACTATATTTATCTCTAATAATAGAAAGTTCATCTTTAATAATTTGAGTTTTTCTATCACTTGATATAATGATATCTTTGAAATCAGCGATTTTAATCACTAATTCAGCTTCTTCAGATTCAATTTTCCCAATTTCTAGACCAGTAAGTCTTTGAAGTCTCATGTCAAGAATCGCTCTTGCTTGAATATCAGTAAGGTCATATGCAAGAATTAAAGCATCTCTTGCTTCTTCACCTGTACTTGCTTTTTTAATGATTTCAATCGCATGATCAATATCATGCAACGCTTTAAGTAGGCCTTCTAAAATGTGTGATCTTGCTTCAGCTTTTTCTAGATCATAAATTGTTCTTCTTTGAACAACTTCGACTTGATGTTCTAGATAGTTTATAATAATATCTTTTAAAGTAACCATCATTGGTTGACCTTTGACAAGAGCAATCATATTAATCCCAAATGAGGATTGAAGTTGTGTGAATTTAAATAAATTATTTAACATCACATGAGGATTAACATCGCGTCTAAGTTCAAT
>CAYJDZ010000153.1:0-1200 GCA_964368955.1 uncultured Mariniplasma sp. | reverse complement strand
TGGCATTCTATAACTAAATGGTTGCGCCATACGAACCATTGCTTCATAAACGCTTGAATCACCATGTGGGTGATACTTACCAATAACTTCACCGACAATTCTAGCTGATTTTTTATGAGCGCTAGATGCTGTCATGCCTAAGTCATTCATTGCATATAAGATACGTCTTTGTACAGGTTTTAGTCCATCTCTAATATCAGGTAGTGCTCTTGCGACAATGACACTCATTGCATAATTTAGAAATGAAGATTTCATTTCGGTAGAAATATTTCTCTCTCTAATACGACCTTCGGTTGTTTTTTTAGTTTCTTCCATGTTCATTTCCTCCTATGCATCAATATTATCTGCATAAATTGCATTTTCTTGAATGAAGTTTTTTCTAGGTTCGACTTCTTCACCCATTAACATCGTAAACACCATATCTGCATCAAGTGCTTCTTTTAGAGAAACTTGAAGCAATGTTCTTGTCTCTGGGTCCATTGTAGTATCCCATAATTGCTCAGCATTCATTTCTCCAAGACCTTTATATCTTTGAATGGCTGGTCTACCACCCATTTCTTCTAATAGTTTATTAAGTTCAACATCTGTATACACATATTCAACACGTTTACCTTGTTGGACTTTGTATAGAGGTGGTTGTGCAATATAAACATATCCTAAATCGATTAAAGGTTTCATATATCTAAAGAAGAACGTTAGAAGTAGTGTTCTGATATGACCGCCATCGGTATCCGCATCGGTCATTATAACAATCTTATGATATCTCGCTTTAGAAGAATCGAATTCTTCTCCAATACCCGTTCCAATTGCTTGGATCATTGATAGAATTTCTTTATTGCTTAATATTTTATCTAATCTTGCCTTTTCAACGTTTAATACTTTCCCGCGAAGTGGAAGAATTGCTTGATATTCTGATTCTCTACCTTGTTTAGCAGATCCACCCGCAGAGTCCCCTTCGACAATGTACATTTCTGATATTTGAGGGTCTCTACTTCTACAATCAGCTAGTTTTGAAGCGAATCCTAGTTGATCTAGAGGTGATTTTCTTCTAGTTGCTTCTCTAGCCTTCTTAGCAGCAAGTCTTGCACGTGATGCAAGCAAGCTCTTTTCAATGATTGCTTTCGCATCTACAGGATTTTCACTTAAATAGCGTTCTAATCCTTCGCCTGTAATTTGACTTGATATTTGTCTTACTTCAGG
>CAYJDZ010000152.1:1272-3252 GCA_964368955.1 uncultured Mariniplasma sp. | reverse complement strand
ATACTTAATCTTATATTAGCACCAAACAAAGAAGATAAAATAAAAAGTTAGTCTTACTAGACTTTCAATCTATTAAAAATAGATTTAATAGTCATCGCTCAAATTTATAAAATATTTTATTTTTTGTTAATCAAATAATGAAATATATATAGCTTTTTAACCATGGTTATGAATGCATGAAAATCATTTTGAAAAAGATTTTAAAAAACACTTGCAAATCTGAAAATTTGATATATAATAATGCTTTGAAATTAATAATTAATGGAGGAAATAAAGTTGGAGAAAAAAGTAATAATTGAGTTGTCACATGTAACCAAAAGCTTTGATGAAGACATCATTGTAAATGACTTGAGTTTGCAAATTTTTGAGAATGAATTTATCACGTTATTAGGACCATCTGGTTGTGGCAAAACTACTACGCTTAGAATGATCGGAGGATTTGAAAAAGCAAATTCTGGCGATATCATTATAAATGGCAAAATCTTTAATGACCTACCACCCTATGCGAGACCAATTAACACAGTATTTCAAAGCTATGCTTTATTTCCACATTTAGATGTAATTGATAATGTAGCTTTTGGATTAAACAATCGTACAAACAGCTATCTACTTGATTTTTTCGGTCAAGAAAAAATCATTAATGAAATTAAAGAATCATTAAAAGTAGAAATTGTGTCTAAAAAACAAATTAAAGCATTAGTTACTGAAAAAATATACCAAGCATCTAAAGAATCATTGACGATGGTTGGCTTAAAAGGATTCGAAAATAGAAAGATCACACAACTATCTGGTGGGCAACAACAAAGGGTTGCTTTAGCTAGAGCACTTGTGAATAAACCTAAAATTTTACTTCTTGATGAACCACTTGCAGCTCTTGACTTAAAATTAAGACAAAATATGCAATATGAATTAAAAGAAATGCAAAGAAAACTAGGCATTACTTTTATCTTTGTTACCCATGATCAAGAAGAAGCAATGACGATGTCTGATAGAATTGTTGTTATGAAAAATGGTGTTATCGAACAAATGGGCACACCAAAACATATTTATAATGAACCTATTAACAGATATGTTGCAAACTTCATTGGTGAATCTAACATCATCAGAGGCACCTATTTAAAGAAAGACTTTGTTAACTTTATGGGTGTTGATTTTGAGTGTACAGGCTATACATTTGGTAATAATGAAGTAGTTGATGTCGTCATTAGACCTGAGGATTTTGATGTGGTCCCTCTAGAACTTGCTAAACTAACAGGTGTCGTTACCTCAACGATTTTTAAAGGTGTTCACAACGAACTAACCATCAATGTGGGTAGTGTTGAATTAATGGTCAATACCTATGAAACCTATCAAGTTGGAGAGCCAATTGGGTTAAAGGTAGACCCTTATGAAATTCATTTAATGAAGGTATTAACTGATGAACAATAAATCATTTAGACACTTGGCTAAGCCTTATATATACTGGTTATATATATTGGCATTACTCCCTGTACTTGTGATGGTTCTATTGGCGTTTTTAAAAACAGAAGGTGTATCTTTAGATGAAGTTAAATTTTCATTTGAAAGTTTCGCATTATTAAAAGAAAGAAGTACACTGATTGCCTTTAGAAATGGGTTTTTCTATGCGTTTGCATCAACTTTCTTTTCACTCATTATTGGCTATTTTGTTGCTTATAAAATATTTAAATCTAAATTCAATAATAAATTTTTAGTTTTAACGATGTTAATTTTGCCAATGTGGTCTAACCTACTTCTTAGAACAGAAGCACTTGGCAATATCATGGAACATAACAATATTCTAACTGATCTATTATCTAATATTGGCATCACTGCATCAATTGGCATCAAAGGGAGTCCACTTGCTGTTTTAATTGGGCTAGTTTTCACCTATCTACCCTTTGCAATTTTGCCTATTTATACAGCGTTAGAAAAAATTAGTTATAGCTTAGAAGAAGCAGCACTTGACTTAGGCCTTACAGA
>CAYJDZ010000152.1:0-1172 GCA_964368955.1 uncultured Mariniplasma sp. | reverse complement strand
TTAAAATGGTATTTTAATATGTTTTCAAATAGAATGCTTCGAAGTGCCATTTTAAATACATTTATCGTTAGCATCTCAGCAACTATTTTGGCAACCATCTTTGGAACATTTATCGCGGTCGGAATTAATGCTTTGGAGAAGAAGAAAAGACAGCGTTTAATTCTTTTAAATAACGTACCTGTCCTTAATGCTGATATCGTTACAGGGATATCATTAATGCTTGTGTTTTCAATTCTACTACCGATATTTCCATACTTTTTTGGACCCTTCACGATGATTCTAGCGCATTTGTTTTTTACCCTACCCTATGTGATTTTATCGGTCTTACCAAAACTAAAGGAAACAGATAAATATTTAATGGATGCCGCTCTAGATTTAGGAGTTAAACCATATAAAGCACTTATAAAAGTTGTTATTCCTGCGATAAAAGCTGGCATATTCTCAGGGATGCTTCTAGCGTTTACCATGAGCTTAGATGACTTTGTTATCTCATATTATACAACTGGTAATGGCTTTAATAACCTTTCCATTTGGGTTTATGGTTCTATTGGTAGACGCTCTCTTACTCCAAGTGTTTATGCATATTCAACGCTATTGACTTTGATCACTTTGAGTCTACTTCTTGGCAATCACTTTTACCAAAGAAAGAAGGCTAAAAATCATGGCTAATATAAAAGCTTATTTTTTAGTTGTCATCCTTATCTTTAGTGTCACCCTCTTAACTGGTTGTGATAGAAACAATGAGCTTTTACTTTTAAACTGGGGTGAGTATTTAAATGAAGAGGTCATTGAGGCATTCGAAAAAGAATCTGGTTATGTTGTCGTTCAAGATTTAGCAGATTCTAACGAATTATTCTATTCCAAAATAAAAAGTGGAACAACCGCTTATGATTTAGTCATTCCAAGTGAATATATGGTTCAAAAAATGTATGAAAAAGATTTACTACAAAAAATAGATTTTACCAAACTATCAAACTATGATCAAGTTAACAATCCCTTTATGGATAGTGTAATTGGTATACAAAGTGAAATGTTTGTTGGTAATCAAGATTACGCAATGCCATATTTTTGGGGTACATTTGGAATCTTATATAATAAACAGAAAACTGGCCTAGAACAAGCCGTATTGGATAATGGTTGGGATGCTTATTTTGATTCAGCATATAGACCTG
>CAYJDZ010000151.1:0-3254 GCA_964368955.1 uncultured Mariniplasma sp. | reverse complement strand
TTAAAGTCTCCACAGCCATCAACTCTAGCTGCTTGATAAAGTGTATCTGGAATTTGCTTAAATGATTGTCTTAAGAAGAAGATATAGAACACACTTGCCATAAATGGGAAGATTAAGGCGAAAATCGTATCAATCCAACCTAATTTAGAAACGGTAACGAAGTTTGTAATTGTGTAGAGTTCTCCTGGAATCATCATCGTTAGCAATAAAATTGAAAAGATAAATTCTCTACCCTTAAAATTTAATCTTGCAAATGCGAATGCTGCTAGAATTGTAGTTGTTACTGTACCTAACATTGTAAGCACACCAACTCTAATTGTATTCCAAATAAATACTCCAAAGTCAAATCGAGTGACTGCCAATTTAAAGTTTACCCATTGCATTTCACCTAATCCAATAACAAATCTTGGATTTAGTGATTCTGTTAATTCAGTGTTTGTTTTTAAAGCTGTTAGAATCATCCAATAAAATGGGATAAAAATAAATAATGCCATAATCGTTAAGAATGTGTAAGTCATTGTTAATCTTACAATTTTCATCACAAAATCTTTTTGACTTATTTTCTCTAAATCTTGTTGGCTTTCAGATTTAGATGCTCTTTTTTCTTTTCTTTCTTTAGCCAATCTAAAGGTTTCTCCTGAAAACAATGCTTTAGTTTTTTCCCAAGCATTAATCAAAGTTTGTTTTAAGCGATATCCTTTAACAATTTCTTTCATTTGATATCCTGCTTCATATCTTAGAACTGCAGAAACTGGATTTAATGTTATTAAACTGATAAAAGCATATAAATGTTGAGTTCTATATGACCATTCATCAAGTTCAATTGCTTCTTTACTAAAATATCTTTTCATATTTTGGAATGCTATTGGAGTTAATACCAATAAATATCCTAATAAGATTGCAATCAAGGCATTGACTCCAGCTTGAAGCAACGTAAACCCTAATATTTGATAGGATGTGTTTGGATCAACTTGATCCGTGATTGCTGCTGGTTCAATTAATGCTCCAAATAGATACCCAACTAATATAAGTGCAAAGACAACATACACAATATCGATAAGGTTAGCTATGAGTTGCAATTTTTTTATTTTATTTGTTATTCTTTTCATAATATCCTCCCTTTATCAATAGTGAACGCGTTTTTTACCCACTTGAAGCTGGATAACTGTAAATACCATAATAATTAAAAATAAGATAATTGCTGCAGCGGCTGCTTCACTTAAAGCGCCGTTTCTGCCAGTTTCTTGTAGGTAGTCATAAATAAAGAAAACAATTGTTCTTAAATCTACTTGCCCACTTGCTCCTGTTGTGATAATACCTTGCTTATTAATGATAGCGACAACTGATGAGTATGTTTTAAAAGCTCCAATAATCGAAGTAATTAAAATATAGAAAATCATTGGCGATATTAAAGGTACTGTAATTCTTCTAAATGCTTTAGATCTTGAAGCACCATCAATTTGAGCTGCTTGATAGTATTGTTTATCGATACCTTGAATACTTGATATGAAAACAATAATTTTGAATGCTAGTCCAGCCCACACACTATAGATTAGAATAACAGTTATCGCAGACAAGTAAGTTGCACCCACACCAACCCATGGAACAGGTGATCCACCAAACCAAGTCACAAGTTGATTAGCTAGCCCTAAATTCAAAAGGTCATTTGTATTCCCTTTAAACATAAACGCGAATACTAAACCGATAGCAATTGAGTTTGTAACATAAGGTAAGAAGAAAATATTTTGGAAAAACCCTTTAAAAGGTTTGATTGAATTCATCGCAACCGCAATGAACAATGCTGCTAAAATTGCAATTGGAACACTCACAAATACGATAATTCCTGTATTTAGAACAGCTTGTCTGAATCCTGATTCACTTAGAACAGTAACGTAATTACCAATTAATGTGAACCCGTCAAACTCTCCAGTTACAACGTTATAACCTTGATAAAATGAAACTAAAAATGAGTTAATAATTGGGTAAAATGTGAAAACTCCTAAGATCATAAGTGCTGGTAGCAAGAAAAATATTGCTTTAAACCAACCAGGCATATGTGCAAAGAATCTCATATGGTGTTTTTCTAGAAAATCATTGAGCCTTACAGACATATGATGAGTTTTCGACCTAATGGTCCATCTCAGCTCTCTAATAAAGGCTTTCATGACAGAACTAATCCTGTTTCTTTATCAAAGATATGAATTTTGTGAGGTTTCATAGATAGTTTAATTGATTTTTTCCCTTCAACAAATTCTGACTCTACTAAAGCTCTTAGTGGATGCCCATCAACTGAAAAACGAATCATCGTATCTCTTCCTGTATGATCTACATCTGTTGTATCCACATCAAAACCTTGAGCATCAACTTTAAAATCTTCAGGTCTTAGGCCTAAATCATATAATCCGTCTTTGAGTTTTGATTCCCCAATAATTGTGCCATCTGTTAGTAATATTTTACCCTTTTTAACTTCTCCATCAATGATGTTGATTGGTGGATTTCCTAAAAACTTAGCAACAAAGATATTGTCTGGTTTATTATACATATCTTGAGGTGCATCCATTTGTTGTTGAAGCCCATAATTTAAGACGATCATTTGATCGCTAATACTCATTGCTTCTTCTTGGTCATGTGTAACAAAGATTGTTGTAATCCCAGTTTCTCTTTGAATCCGTTTAATTTCTTCTCTAGTTTGAAGTCTTAAACGTGCATCTAAGTTTGAAAGTGGTTCATCTAAAAGTAGAACTCTTGGTTTTTTAACTAAAGCTCTTGCGATTGCAACTCTTTGTTGTTGCCCACCTGAAAGTTGTGATGGTTTTTTGTCTAGTTGGTCTTCAATCCCAACTAATTTTGCCATTTCAACTACCAATTCATCCGCTTCTTGTTTCTTAATGTTTAAGTTTTCAAGCGGGAACATAATGTTTTGACGTATTGTCATGTGAGGATATAATGCATAGTTTTGGAAAACTAAACCTATCCCTCTTTTTTCTGGTGCAAGTTTTGTGACTTCGTCTTCCCCAAAGAAGATTTTTCCTTCAGTCACGGGATGAAGTCCAGCAATCATAAATAAAGTGGTAGATTTACCACACCCTGAAGGTCCTAATAACCCCACTAATTTACCTGATGGAATTGTAACTGTAAGTTGGTCAACTGCTCTTGTCTGTTTTCCTGACTTATCAGTAAAGACCTTTGTTAAATTCTCTAATCTAATCTCCATGTCAAATTCATACTCCTTATTGTGATTTTTTATTTAAACT
>CAYJDZ010000150.1:0-3268 GCA_964368955.1 uncultured Mariniplasma sp. | reverse complement strand
TTTTTTTATGACTCTAATCTTTTTTAACTGTGCAAATCTAGGTAGACCATCAACTAACTTAGCTTTTGATTCACCTTGGATTAGTGGAAGTGCATAATCAATAAACTCTTGAGTTAAGCCTCTTCCTCTTGGTTTAATCCATTCTAGAGGAACTTTTTGTTCTGTGTTAGCAGCTTTTGCTAAAGAAACTAATTTATACTTAATTTTATATGGATTAGAAGATACTCTTTCAAATCCAACCATTTTATCTGTTGTACCTGCAACTGCAGCTCTTACAGCTTTTTGACCCGCTTTAAATGCTTCTTCAACATCTACTTTAGACGCTAGATGAGCTGCTGAACGTTGTAGTAGGCTAAATTCGATTGCTCTTACTTTAACATTGATTCTATTTGATAATTGATCAGCTAAAACTTGTGCAGTTCCACCTAATTGTGCATGGCCAAACGCGTCAGTCTTTAATTCTTGAAGTGTTTGTGCAATGTATTGACCCTTATCATTTTTGATACCTTCTGATACCGCAATTAAGACTTTACTCTTATCTTTTAGAATGCTTTCAACATCCTCAAAAAATTCTTGTAAACTAAATGCAACTTCAGGAAGATAGATTAAATCTGGACCTTGTCCTTTATAAGATGCAAGTGAAGTTGCCGCTGTTAACCAACCAGCATTTCTACCCATGACTTCAACGATTGTAATTTGCGGAATATCATAAACAGTAGCGTCATGATATAACTCCATAAATGAAGTTGCTACGTATTTTGCAGCACTTGCAAATCCAGGAGAGTGATCAGTTGCATTTAAATCGTTATCAATTGTTTTTGGAACACCAATGACATTGCAATCATATCCAGATTTCTTAAAGAACTTAGAAATTTTATTACAAGTGTCCATTGAATCGTTACCACCATTGTAGAAGAAGTAACGAATGTTATACTTCTTAAAAACTTCTAATAAATGCTTATATTCTGTATCATCTTTTTTTGGATCAGCTAACTTGTAGCGAACGCTACCTATTGCAGAGGATGGTGTATTTTTTAGTAATAATAATTCTTCAACATCTTCTTGTCTGATGTCATAAAAATCTTCATTTAAAATACCTTTTATTCCATGAACTGCTCCATATACGTCAGTAATGTTTTCTTGTTTTAATGCTTCTAAGAAAACACCAGCTGCGCTTGAGTTAATAACGCTTGTTGGACCACCTGATTGGCCAAGAAGTGCTGCACCCTTTAAATTTTTCATACTTTCATCACCATTTCTTTTTATTTTTTGCTTCAACATTTATATTTTAACATAGATGATTGTCTTTTTGAAAAAAAATCGTTTTCATAATATAACATATACGTTTAAATCACATAACATGTATGTTATAATGAATAATGGTTATGTTTTATTAACTTTAAGGAGATGCTAACTTATGAAAATCGCAGTTTTAACTTCTGGCGGTGATGCACCAGGTATGAACGCCGCTATTAGAGCTGTTGTTCGTGCAGGTAACGTATATGGTCATGAAGTTTATGGCATAAAAGATGGATATAAAGGTTTAGTAGAAGATGATATGATCCTATTGAATCATCAAAGTGTTTCCGGTATGCTTTCAAAGGGTGGTACTTTTTTAGGAACATCAAGGCTTCCAGAGTTTAACGATGTTGCTGTAAGACAAAAAGCATTAGACATTCTTGCTCAAAGAGGCATAGAAGCACTCGTTGTTATTGGCGGTGATGGTACTTACAGAGGTGCTATGGAATTAGCTAAGATGGGTCTTAAAGTGATTGGACTACCTGGAACTATTGATAATGATATACCAGGAACAGATTACACAATCGGGTTTAGTACAGCAGTTGAGACAATTGTAGATGCAATTGATAAATTAAGAGATACATCTTCATCACATCAAAGAGTTTCTATTGTTGAAGTCATGGGTAGATATAGTGGTGATTTAGCGGTTTTTGCAGGTATTTGTGGTGGTGCAGAATTTATCATTACACCTGAAAACCCAATTAATAAGAAAGATATGTTTGATAGCATTAAAAAATATAAAGATGAGGGCAGAAGACATGCCATCATCGTTATTACAGAAAAAATATTAGATGTTCATGCACTAGCAGAAGAAATCACTGAAAAATCAGGGTTTAGTTCTAGGGCGACTGTCTTAGGCTACATTCAAAGAGGTGGATCACCTTGCCCAGAAGATAGAATCCTAGGATCACGTATGGGAACTTATGCGATAGAACTACTGAATGACGGTATCTATGGTGTATGTGTAGGAATTAGAGATTCAAGAATGGTGCATTTACCATTCGCCAATATCATTGGTCAAAAAAGACCGAAGAATGAGCTATATACATTGGTTAAAAAAATCTCATAAAATGTGTGTTTAATAAAAAAATATATATAAAAGATAGAAAGGAAACTATAAATGACAAAGTATGTTTATTTATTTAAAGAAGGCAATCAAACAATGAAAAACCTTCTTGGTGGTAAAGGCGCTAACTTAGCTGAAATGAGTAAGATTGGTTTACCAGTACCCCAAGGCTTCACTGTAACAACTGAAGCTTGTAATGATTATTATGCAAGAGGAAAGAAAATCGCACCTGAGATTATCGAACAAATTGATAAAGCGTTAGCTGAAACTGAAAAAGTAGCAGGTAAGAAATTTGGAGATTTTAATGATCCATTCTTAGTATCTGTACGTTCAGGAGCTAGAGCATCAATGCCAGGTATGATGGATACTATTTTAAACTTAGGTTTAAATGATGTTTCTGTTAAAGGATTGGCAGCATTAACAGGTAATACTCGTTTTGCTTATGACTCTTATAGACGTTTTATTCAAATGTTTTCTGATGTTGTTATGGAAATTAGCAAAGAAAATTACGAAGAATTATTATCAGAAATGAAAGAAGCAAAAGGTGTTCATTTAGACACTGAACTTGATGATCAAGACCTTGTAAGATTAGTTGAACAATATAAAGCAAAATATTTAGAATTAAAAGGTGAAGAATTTCCTCAAGATCCTCACGAACAATTAATTGAATCAATTACTGCTGTATTTAGATCATGGGATAACCCAAGAGCAAATATATATCGCAGAATGAATCACATTCCTTACGAATGGGGTACTGCAGTTAACGTTCAAGCAATGGTTTTTGGTAACATGGGTGAAGATTCAGGTACTGGTGTTGCGTTTTCTAGAAACCCAGCTGATGGAACTAATGAATTATACGGAGAATATTTATTTAATGCACAAGGTGAAGACGTTGTTGCGGGT
>CAYJDZ010000149.1:0-3312 GCA_964368955.1 uncultured Mariniplasma sp. | reverse complement strand
AGAACCACAGCCTTCCAAGCTGTTGACGTGAGTTCGATTCTCATCACCCGCTCCAAAAATCACATCAACTGCTGGTTTTACATCAGCAGTTTTTTTTATTATAAGTATAAAGTTACAAATAAGATTCATAAAAAATGAGGAAGTAGCCATATGTCAAGTTTTAAAGATTTGCGGATTGTCGATAATTTTTATCAAACAAGCAGTTTTTTTCCAATGCCGACTATTTTAGTATCTACGCTCTCTGATGATGGGCAAACGAGTTTAGGAGCTTATAGTTTATGTTTTCCTTATTATATTGCAGGCAAATCATATTACGCGATGGTTCTTGAGTGCCGCAACAACTCTAATACTGCACAGCATATATTAAAGAGAGGGAAAGTTGCTCTAAATTTTTTACCTAGCGATAAAAAATACTTTAAAGAAACAGTTCGTCTAGGCTATCCTGGAGAAACACCTCATGATAAAATGGCTAAAACAATATTTAATCTAGAAGCTGGTCTAGCATCACTTGATGATCATGAGACAAGACCCTTAGTGATTTCAGAAGCTTTTCAAGTTTTTGAATGCACATGGGTTAGTGATTTAGAAAAAGCATATGAATGTCAAAGTGGAGAACTTGATGGCTATAAGCCACCTTATAAAGATTTTAATGGGATAACTAGCAAATTTGGAGCTCATTTTATTTTGAAAATTGACAAAATTATAATGAAAGAAGAATATCATCAAGCCATAATTGATGGTGTGAAATCTAAAAGTTTTCCAAAAGTTCCTGTTGATTATGGATATAGAGATAATACCAATTTTTGGTATACGACTTCAAAAAAATACATTAGTGAACCGATTCCAGCAGCAAAAACTATTGATATATCAACAGTCAGGTTTGCTGCTGATAGAACTGATCCTGAAATCAAGTTCACAGATGCAGCTTGCCAAAGATTAGTTAAAGTCCCTAGAATATTTTTAAAAACTGCATTAGAAAGCTGTGCAAAATGGGCTAGAGAAAACAATGTTAAGATCATTGATGCTAAAGAGATGGATAAGATCAATGATAAAAGAAATAGTGAAAAGAAAAATTAAAAAAACATATATAAACAATGGATGTACAATCTCATTTTTGATGGTGCATTTTTTGTAATTTTTCAAAAGCTCACACTAAAATTAACATCATATCTTATCATCTAATTAATCTATGGTAAAATATAAATAACAAATTTATAAAAACTAGAGATTTTTTTATATCTAAGATATAGAAATCAAACATAAACCGGAGGGAATAACATGGCAGTCAAAAAACCAAACCAAGAAAAGTTGGTCAAAGCACTGATTTGGATTTCAATATTTGTGATTACACTGATTGGGATTTATGTGTTAAAACTCGTTGCTGGCAATACAATAAACAATATATCTAATGCATTTAAGTCAGTTTTCATTCCATTTGCGATTGCATTTTTCTTAAGTTTTATTATTGGTCCGTTAGCCAGATTACTAGAAACGAAATTCCACATGAAAAAAACTGTTGCTATTTTATTAAGTATATTTTTAGGACTTATATTTATTATTGGATTATTATCAATTGTAATTGTAAATTTGGTTTTGCAAATGTCATCTATTTTTACAAGTTTAGTTAAGTTAATTGATGCTGAATGGATGAATTCAGTGATTGACTCAATCACTAGTTTTATTGAAACCTATTTAAATAATACACAGTTATCAGATTTAATTAATGAGTTAACCGCAAATGGATTATCAATGGATAAAATTGTCGATTTGTTTGGTCAAGTATTCTCATTTATTACGAATCTTACATCATCAATATTTCAAGCAATGATGGTCCTTGTATTAACTCCTGTATTCTTGTTTTACTTAATCAAAGAAAAGACATATATATTTACTGGTATTAACAGTATATTCCCTGAAAAAATTCAAATTCACTTAGAAGCATTGGGAACTAGAACCGATAATTCAGTTAGAAATTATTTAAAAGGTCAAGGTATTATGATTGGTTTGATTGCTACATATTTCGCAATCACACTTTCAATCTTATCATTTTTTGTTCCAAGTTTTGGAGTTGAAATGGCTTTACTTTTCGCTTTAGTCATGGGGTTATTTAATATAGTCCCCTATATTGGAGCGTGGATTGGGCTTTCTATTCCATTTGTATTTTTATTCACTAAACATTTAGAGGTTGTGCAAACAAATGGATCTGGATTAAATATTTATTTAATCGCTATTATTGTGGTATTAGTTTTACAAATAGTAGAGCAAGTTTTAGAAAGTAGTGTTGTCTCGCCAATTATATTGGGAAACAAAGTTCAAATTCATCCTCTCTTAGTTTTATCAAGTCTACTTTTCTTTGGAGGTGTATTTGGATTAGTAGGTGTTTTACTAGCCGTTCCATTAGCAGCAACTCTAAAATCTTCGCTAGAATACTTTAGGGGCTTGAATAAATCAAAGCCTACAAAAATCAGTGCATAAAAAAAGTGAAACAAAATTGCTTCAATTGTATTAAATAAACTATTATGTTATTATATTTTATAAATATGGTATCACATGATTAAAAAAATAGATAAAAGGAAGGTTTAATATATGAATGATTCTTATCTTATCGTAACGGATTCCTGCAGTGATTTGCCAGTTGAGATGGTAAAAGAAATGAAACTTGATGTTATTCCATTGTCTGTAGAAATACAAGGAAAAGTGTATAAGAATTATCCTGATGAAAGAGATCTTAAAGTTCAAGATTTTTATGATATGCTAAGAGACAAACAAGTTGCGAAAACTTCCCTAATCAACGTTGGAGAATATTTAGAATTCTTTGAAGAAAAACTACAAAAAGGGAAGGATATATTATATATCGCTTTTTCTTCAGCATTATCTGGTTCTTGCCAATCTTCAATTATTGCTAAAAATGAGTTAAAGGAAAAATATCCTGATCGAAAAATTATTGTTGTTGATTCTCTATCCGCTTCAATGGGACAAGGATTACTCATTAGTTATGCAGTCGATAAGAAAAATGAAGGATCATCAATTGAAGAAGTTGCTAAATGGCTAGAAGATCACAAACTAAACTTATGCCACTTATTCACAGTTGATGACTTAGGGACTCTAAAAAGAGGTGGTAGATTATCAGGGACACAAGCATTGCTTGGATCTTTACTAAAGGTTAAACCTGTTTTACATGTAACTAATGAAGGTAAACTTGTACCTATTAAAAAAGCAAGAGGTAGAAAGACTTCACTTCAAACGATTGTTGATTTAATGAAAGAACAAATCACAGATTCTAAAGACCAAACAATTTTTATCTCACATGGT
>CAYJDZ010000148.1:0-3318 GCA_964368955.1 uncultured Mariniplasma sp. | reverse complement strand
CAAACTTGGTTGTGACAACCTCAAAAGTGGCACAAACTTGGTTATGACAACACATAACATATAACACCTGTCAGTGATGGGTGTTTTTTGTTAACAAAAAAGGTACACAAGAACTTATGTGTACCTTTAAGGTTAATTATTAGAATAGATAACTATTCAGAAACTATTGGACGAACACCATTCATATAATCCCATGCGATTGAAGGAAGTAGATAATCAGGTGCTTCAGATGCAGCAAATACATCCCAATATGCATAAACTTCTGCAAAATTAGACCAATTAAGTAGTGGTGTTGGTGTTAAGACAGATCTAATTAGCATTTTTTTACCAAAGAATTCAGTTTCATATGACGCTTGTTGACCTAGAGAGTTTATTCTTTCGAAAGAACCGATTTGGTCAATAATGACTGAACCTCTTTGAAGGATTAGAGTGTCACCATCTTTACCATTAAATTGAGCAACTCCATTTTGGTTAGGAGAAGATATTTTAGCAACACTACCAGGAATTTGGTTAATGATGACAACGTTAGCTCCAGCATGATAAATCACTAGAGTTTCATCAATACCTAGGGTTCCAGATAATTTTAATTTACCAGCAGCATTAGCGCCATCAATTGTGTATTGGTTTCCACCAACACCAGCATTTTGAACTGCTAATATCGTATAAGTTGATAAATCAACAACTTGACCTGTACCATTATAAATTGAGAAAATCTTATCATTGGTAATACCGTGTAATAAGAATGTGAACATTAAGTCACTTGCATATTCAGGGTCTGTATGTTTTACTGTTAAATTGTAAGTTCTAGTTTGAGTTAATCCATTAGCGTTTGCAACTACAGTTAAGACAACAGGTGTATCAACACTTGGATTTAAATATTTACCATCGTTTGATAATACAAGTGGATGACTTGAAGTATATGTAAAGTTAATGTCAGAAACGATATCATTCATTTGAGGTAATCTTAAGTCAGTCGTAATGATTTGATCAGTTGCCATTTGTAAATCTAAGAAGTTAAGAGCGATAGCAAGTTTTCCTTGATCTGTTTCTTGAGTTACAACATCACCTTCACGGTTCATAAGGAATACTTCCCAAGTCACAGTGTCTGAGTTGATTCTGTTAATGAAACAAGTCATTTGAACTTCTGAATCTAGAATGTATGCAAGTCCTGCAACGTTAGAAGCAGAGTGGATGGTAACTGTACTATCTCCAACTTTTAAAGTATATGTATATCCATATGAACCAGGTTTACCTTTTAGGGTGCCTGTTAAAGTTACATAAGCATTATAGAATGAACTATCTGCTGTTTGAGCCGCAAATGTTTCTGCACTATAAACCATTGGTGATGGCAGTTGATTTCCACTTGAAACTAAAGTAGTTGTTCTAGTTTCTGTTATAAATGGTTGTCTAGAGTATTGTGTTGTGCCTATAATTCTTACCTTATCTCCGGCTTGTAAGTTTAAATCATTGCCTTTGACGTAGTAGCCATAACCATTTTGTGAGACAAAGTATCCTGATGATCCTCTGTTTTCAACAACGATAGCTTCAAATGATACTTCTTTTGACAAAGTCTTGTTTTCAAGTTGCCATTTCGTAATATCTTTTAAAGAATCTAATGGAATTGGTAAGATTGTGATGTTATATGATTTTTCAAGGGTTGCAGTTCCAACAACAATTGTTGCTGTTAAAACTACTTTAGTACTTTCAGATGGAAGTACTACAAGACCTGTAATACCTACAACATCTAAATTGTCAGTAGTCCAAGAGATTGTGCTACTCCAAAGAGTATCTGTAAGTTTAAGATCGATATCTGCTGAGAAAACTTTCTTTTCATACATATCTTTTAAATAGAAGTCTACAGAAGATGCTTTTTGTTCATCTGTTAGAGTTGGATTGACTTCTTTAATATCGTTGACGTTATTTGATAAAAAGACACTCCATTTTCCAGTTGATGAGTTGTAATCATGAACGGTTGCTTTAACTTCAACATATTTGCCTTCATAAAGTCCTGCGATATCTTGTGCTGATTTATAGTAAACGAAAACTTGGTCGCCAGTAATAATATCTTCAAAATAGAAGTTTGTCATAAAGTCTTCAAGTTTCTTTATAACTTTAGCTTGGAATGTTATGTCTTGTGCTAATGATGTATAGTTTCCTGGAAGTTTCACAATTTCACTAATATCCATACTTTCATAGTCTGGTAGTGGATTATCAGAAGATATGATAGATACATTATCTGCACTTGTATAAGTAACTTGATGCATATTGAAGTAAACCACTTTTGATCCTGTAATAACAACTTCATCACCAATATTTACATCATCAGCGAGTTGATAAACAAAGACTGAACCAGATTTATCAAATACATAATATCCATACATGCCGACTCTAGCTTTCGCATAAACGACACCACCAATAACAACCTCTGCTAAGTCATTAGCTTTGTAGAACTCAGAGATTGGTAAAGTTCTTGATTTAAGTGTTAAATCATAACTATAAGTTTTAGTTGCATTTTTATAAGTAGCTGTAAGGTTTATAGTAACAACTTGATCTAAATCTCCATAAGCAATTGGAACAACAGTTGCATTAACAGCTGTAGTACCACTGGTAAGTGTTAAATAGTTTGAGACTGATTCTAATTCCCATGTTAGTGAGACATCATCTAAAGCTTTAGGAAGATCAAAGGATTCAGATATCTTTGTAACATCTTCTGGAAACACAAATGAAGACATTTTAAAGTCGATGACAAAAGCCTCATCTTCGACACATTTACCATCTTCTACCATGTAACCTGAGTCACAAACTGGGTCTTTCACAGTTTCTTTAACACATTTGCCGTCTTTAACCACGTAACCTGGGTCACATATAGGGTCTACAACAGCATCTTTTACACATTGTCCATCGTTAAGTGTGTAGCCAGAGTCACAGATTGGATCTGTTTGAGCAGTTGGCTTGCACGAGATTAATAGAAACGAAACGATAACGACAAAAAGCGTAAACAACAAACGTTTTTTCATAATATTTCTCCTTGCTAGAAATGCGCTTTTTTTTGTAAGAAGCATAACTTATTATATTAACCTAACGAAGCCAGTTAATTTTTCACTCGCATTTTACTGAGAGCGGGGCGGTTCGCTAGCAAGAACACAAATTACATATCTATTCTATCACAATGGGTAACCGCTTACAATACAAAAAAGAAGTTAACTTACACATAATGACCTATAAAATAAAATATACAAAGGGTCTTGATTTTTAAAAAATGAGCATGTATAATATATGTTAAATTCGAAGATAAAGAAAAGTAGTTTAGCTAAACAT
>CAYJDZ010000147.1:0-3367 GCA_964368955.1 uncultured Mariniplasma sp. | reverse complement strand
AGGGGGTGCGTAACTTTTTAGCAGGGGTGCGTAAAAAAACACTTAGGGGTGCGTAGATTTTTCTAGGGGTGCGTAATTGTATCAAAATAAGTCAAACAACACATATAAGAAGCATTGGTTTGATACAATCGTATCAAGCCTTTTTTTCATGCAGAAAGGGCGTTTTCTCCCTATTTGCCAATTTCCATATCAATATTAAGTACAGGTTTTTTGGTATCAGTTCATATTGACCGATACAACACAACTAGATGAGGACATAGAGAACTTGAATGAAGAGTTGATTGTTATTGCAGAACTCTTGAACAAATTGATCAAAGACAACTCGAAATCTAGTAACACTCTGGATGAGTATAATAAAAAGTATACAGAACTTAGAAATCGTTATGAACGAACAAAAGAAAAATACGATAATCTAATCAAAACAAGAGACAACAAGAAAGTGTGTCAATAGCGTTTTGAAAATGTATTAAAAGAGCGATATGAAAATGTTGTAAAAAGGCGGTTAATAAATGCTACAAAGCGCCATCATCATTCTGTGATTTTGAAGCGCGTTCTGACGAATCAATTTTACCTTTAAGACGATAAGACTTACCTGTAATCTTGATGACGACAGAATGGTGTACCAGGCGGTCAAGAATCGCGGATGCTAATGTAGCGTCTGAGAATGTTTCACCCCATTTCGATAGTGGAATATTCGTCGTAATGATAGTAGGTCTTTTCTCATATCTCATTGCGATGAGTTGAAAGAATAAATTAGCACCCAATTTATCGATTGGTAAATACCCAATTTCATCAATGATGAGTATTTGCGGCTTGAAGTATTGTTTTAATACCGCTTCATGTCTGTTTTCTTGATACGCTTTTACTAGTTTCGTAATCAACACGTGACAGTTGATAAAATAGGTCGATATGCGTTTTGAAGACGCTTCTATCCCGATGGCAGTTGCTAGGTGTGTTTTGCCAACACCTGAGGAACCAATGAATAACAGATTCTCTTTTTGTTCAATGAATCTTAGACTGACTAAATCATCGATCTGATTCTTATCAATACTTGGTTGATAACTAAAATCGAAATCACTCATTCTTTTCTCATACGGGAAGTTCGATACCTTTAAATTGATTCTTGCTGCTCGGTCTTGTCTAAAACGGACCTCCTTCTCGGTCAAATCCGTCAAGGCTTCGGTGAATGTCGTTTCTTTATTATTAATTGCTTCAATATAGTTTGGTAAATACGTCTTAATAGTCTCTAGCTTTAGGGTCTCTAGGTTCTTTATTAAGCTCTGATACCTTGTATTATAGTTCGTCATATAGATTAATATTCTCCTCTATAAACGCTTCAATATCCTGATCGCTTCGATCTCTCATGACATCTGATCTCAATATCTCTAAGGCGTCTATCTTATGATAATTAAATCTTTCTTTGCTGATTTTGTGTTTTGATATCAATTCTTGGTTATAATAGATGTGTAATATATCTTCAGTAATCTTTAGTCGGACGATCTTGTCGATATATTCAGGTGAAACAGAGTATTTGACCTTATCTAATGTAATCATCGCTTCTTTAGACACTTTTCTCTCGATTAGTTCATCTAAATAGGTCGATAAGATATCATCATTAGGCAATGGTTTTAAATGCTCTTTTTCTTTTTCTAAGCACTTTATGGGTCTTTCATACGTCGCCTGAGAAATCTCCTCGTTGATTTCTTGTTGGAATTGATCGACAATTTGTTCGAGTTCTTCGTAGGACTCAATTTCATAGTCATACACTTTAAGCCTGTCCATCAATCTGGCTAAAGCTTCGACTTTACCTTTGGTTTGTGGTCTATAAGGTCTACATGCGATTGGTTGAAACTGCATATCTTTACTAAAATAATAGAAACTTTGATTAAATACGACTTGACTGTACTGCGTTTTTGAACGGTCTACGACGGTTTTCATATTATCAAACCAGATTTCTTTAGGTATCCCTCCAAACGCTTTAAATCCTCTAATCATCGATTTGAAAAGTGTCTTTTGATCCCGGTTGAGTGTCGCCTCGACATACTTGTAGCGTGATGATCCTAAAATCATTAGGAAAATCTGAATTGTGATTTCTTCACCTGCTTTTGTGTGTAGGGTAAAATCCTCCTTCCAGTCAACTTGTGCGGACAATCCTGGACTAGTCTCGACTCGTATCGTGGCTTTCTCCGTTTTTTCTTTCTTAATTAGCCGACAGTAATCTCTTAATATCGTATACTTTCCTTCATACCCTCGTTTTTGGATAAAATGGAAGATGGCTGTACCGCTTACGCCTAAATCTAGTTTCTCTTCGATGATTGTTTTGTAGGCATCTAATTTGCTAGGTTTTTTCTTGTATATTCTTGTTTTCTGTGCGCCGTGATAATATCGTTTGACTGTTCTTGGATCACAACCGTAAGTTCTAGCTACTTCGGTAAATTTGGGTTTTAATTCATTCATTTTGTATAAACTCACTTTCTCATAAACATCGGTTCTCATTGATTTGTATACCTCCATAAGTGTACTTATTTCAGTATACAAAAAAATGTAGGTAAATAGGCATTTTCATTCCGCCTTTTATCTACATTTTACAACCGCCCTTTACAAGTGCAAGCACTCAATTTAAAATCCTTTATATCGAACTTGAAACAAGTCGATGATAAGCTCTCAGAATGGAATGAACCGGTATGGATGCTGCTAGTAAAAAGTGCAGTTGTGCATAGAGATACGAGTATCACTTCTAAATTAAACAATGGAAAAGAAATCAGAAGCTGAAAATTCATAAATCTACCTTTCAAGGTGGATTTTTTGATATAGACTTGTATAATCTCAGATCTCATAGTATAATATTAATGTCAAAAGATAAATGGCTTTGGCGGTCTCAAAATTGGGATATAAAACAGAATCGATTTAATGTTTCTTATGCAAGTGGGAATCAATTAAATGATCATGATTTATATAAACATTTTGCAAAGTTAGAAGCCTATGGTAAAAGGTAACAGTCCATTCTAGTGGGATTGGTATACCTTCTTTGATAGGCTTTTTGTTTATCTTCCTGACAAATAAAAAAGGAGGATTTATAAAATGAAAGAATTAAACGAGCATCTAGAAGATGTTCAAAGACAGATTAGTTATTGGTTTGAAAACAATGATTTATTATTCCAGGCATTTACAAGGCGTTCTTACTCAGAGGAAAATGGTGGTGAGAACAACGAGGTTTTAGAGTTTGTCGGAGATAGAGTTCTAGATTTCTACGTAACTAAGATACTTATGGATAGGTTTGGTTATACGAAATCACAGTTAGAAGACTTTGACTCTGATGAAGACGATGATGAGTTTGTTGTAGATACTTACACGAACGAAGGTAGCT
>CAYJDZ010000146.1:2232-3394 GCA_964368955.1 uncultured Mariniplasma sp. | reverse complement strand
CTAGGGAGCATAAATAAATCAGATGCAGCGTGTACTTTTTGTTCTAAGTTTACATCAAAAGTGTCTTTATAATAAACATATTCAGGATATCTTTTTTGAAGCTTCATGAAATAAGATTCATATAGCGCATCACCAGAACCTATAACAATTAAATAGAAAGCTCCAACTTTTAAGTAGTCGTCTAAGACTTCCATCATAATATCAAGTCCTTTTTGTCTAGCTAGACGATGGATAAATGAAATGACAGGTATATTTTGTTTTTCTTTTAAATTCAAAAATTTAATCAATTCCCTACGATTAATCTTTTTTCCAATTGAAAAAGTTTCTTCATCATAGCCTTGATAAATATTCGTGTTATTTTTAGGGTTATACAAGTCATCATCAAACCCATTTAAAATACCGTATAAATCATTTTGTCTAGATTTTAATGGACCATCTAGTGAGAATCCATAAAATCTTGTTAAAATCTCATCTTTATAGTTTTCTGATACGGTGTTGATGGCATTGGCACGCATAATTCCACATTTTAAGAAGTTAACTTGATTCATATGAATATAAGTGAAATTTTTGTGATTAAACAACTTTTCCACTTCAATTGGATAAGCACCTTGTTTTTCTAAGTTATGGATTGAAAGTAATGTTTTTATACGATTAAAAGAATCACTTTGTGGTCTATAAAAAACATCTAAGAAAAAAGGAACTAGGCTTGTTTGCCAGTCATTAACATGAATGATGTCAGGATAGTTTTCTGTTAGTTTAATATATTCTAAAATAGCAAGATTAAAAAAAGTAAAGCGGATAGGATCTTCATCATAACCGTAATATCTCGATTTATTAAAAAAAGTTTTATGGTCAACAAAGATATAAGTTAAATGATCATAAGTTGTTACGTAAAAAGAAGCTTTTTCTATCCGATTTTCAATCTTAACTTTGACATCACCAATCAGTTTGAATTCATCTTTACTCGCTGCCAAATTTTGGTATAAAGGTGTAATGATTTTAACTTCATGTCCCTTTTTTGATAATGCCTTTGGTAGTGCATAAGATACGTCAGCAAGACCACCAGATTTACTAAATGGATGTGCTTCTCCACTGCAAAATAGTATTTTCATAATTTATCACCTGGGTTAATTATACTTTAGAAATAAAGAATAAACAAGCA
>CAYJDZ010000146.1:0-2132 GCA_964368955.1 uncultured Mariniplasma sp. | reverse complement strand
TTGCATTTATTACCTTCAGGTATATTAAATCCAAGAATTCAAAATGTTATGGCTAATGGGATGGTTATTAATCCAAAAGCTTTTTGTGAAGAAATTGCTAAAGTCAAAGATTTCAATCTACACATATCAGATAGAGCACATGTTGTTTTGCCATATCATATCGAATTAGACAAGGCATATGAATTAGTAAAAAACGATGTTAAAATAGGAACAACTCATAAAGGGATTGGACCAACTTATGCAGATAAGAGTTCTAGAATAGGCATTAGAATGTCTAGTTTTATCAATGAAAAGAAGTTTTATGATGAATTAAAACAATTAGTTGAGTCAAAAAATAGAGAACTTAAATCGTTAAATCATGAACAACTAGATTTTAATTCTATATTTAGCGAATATAAAGTGTATGCAGATCAAATGAGACCTTATGTAAAAGATACGTCATATTTGCTTAATCAATACATAGATGAAGATAAAAAAATATTATTTGAAGGTGCTCAAGGTGTGATGTTATGTCTTGATCATGGGACTTATCCATTTGTTACTTCATCATCACCAACTGCTGCATCCGTTCCAGTTAACACAGGCATTGCTCCTTGGTTATTAGAAGGTGCAGTTGGTGTTACAAAAGCTTATTCAACAAGAGTTGGTGAAGGATTTATGCCAACAGAAATTATAGGTCAACTTGCAACAGATATTAGAATTAAGGGCAATGAATTTGGAACAACTACAGGCAGACCTAGAAGAATTGGTTGGCTTGATACAGTTGTTTTAAGACATACGAAAAGAGTGAGTGGACTCAGTTATTTAGCAGTAACACTACTTGATGTCCTATCGGGCATTGATATCTTAAAGATTGCCGTTAGTTATCAATTAGATGGAAAGACAATTGATTATGTCCCAGCAGATATTGATGATTTTAATCGCTGCATCCCTAACTACATCACATTAAATGGATGGAGTGAGGATATCACCGGTGTCACATCATTTAAGGGATTACCAATCGAAGCGCAAGTTTATCTAAAAACGTTAAGTGAATTAATTAACGTTGAAGTTGCTATTTTCTCAGTTGGACCTGATCGTAATCAAACGGTTTTAGTTAAAGATATTTTTTAAAAAGGAGTACTTTTTATGATTGATCGCTACCTTAGAGATGAAATGAAAAAAATTTGGAGTGATAAATCCAAATTTAAGGCATATTTAAAAGTAGAACTTGCTGCAAGCTATGCATGGCACAAGCTTGGACTTTTTGATGAGCAAACGTATTTAAAACTAGAAAAAGCTAGTTTTAAATTAAAAGATATTTTAGAAATAGAAAAACAAACCAAACATGATGTGATTGCTTTCACAAAAGCAGTATCGCTTTCTTTAGGTGATGAAAAAAAATATCTTCATTATGGACTCACCTCAACTGATGTTGTTGATAGTGCATATGGTCTTTTATTAAAACAAGCAAATAAAATCATTAAAAAAGATATGAAGTCATTTATGGCAGTTTTAAAAGAAAAAGCATTTCTTTACAAAGATACACCAATTATGGGTAGAACACATGGCATGCATGCTGAAATCACAAGCTTTGGATTAAAATTTGCATTATGGTATGAAGATTTTAATCGCCTATATCAAGGATTTATAGAAGCATCTAAGTTAGTAGAAGCTGCAAAGTTTAGTGGGGCTGTTGGTAATTATGTGGCAAACACTCCAAAGCTTGAAGAGATTGCTTGTAAGAAGTTAGGCTTAACCCCTTCAAATATTTCTACTCAAGTTTTACAAAGAGACAGACATGCCAGATATATCACCTCACTTGCGTTAATCGCAAGTGAATTAGAAAAAATAGCAATTGAAATTAGACATTTATCAAGAAGTGAAGTATTAGAGGTGAGTGAATTTTTTGATGTTAACCAAAAAGGATCATCAGCGATGCCTCACAAAAAAAATCCAATTAGTAGTGAAAATATCACAGGGCTCTCAAGAATTGTTAGAGGATATGTGACACCAGCTCTAGAAAATATAGCATTGTGGCATGAAAGAGATATCTCTCATTCATCTGCAGAAAGAATTATATTAGTTGATTGTACAACTTTAATTGATTATATGTTAAATAGATATCAAAATACACTAGAAACCTTAATCGT
>CAYJDZ010000145.1:0-3409 GCA_964368955.1 uncultured Mariniplasma sp. | reverse complement strand
ATATTGTGATTTAACATGTCTTTATCAATTAAATCAATATATGCCAAATAAAGAATGATTTCTTGAAGCTTATTTTTTCCGTTGATGTATTTCCCACCAATGCCGTTAATCAAGATATATGCAAGATCACTTGGTGATGCTTCAAGATAATAGCCTTTCATGAAAACATGCGTTAAAACAAGCACATATGACATCAATCCAAGCGGTCCATAGCGATGGATGAGTTTAATCATTTTTGCGTCACTAAAAATATTGACATCTACATTGAAAAAATCTAGACCCAGACTACTTTTTGACATAACGTGGATACTTCACTTCTAATAGTTGTAATAAAAAATCATCAATGTGTTTTTTCGAAAAGCGCCATTTATTAGCAATTTTTATGCCTTTAAGTTTTCCTGTTTTTATATATTCATAAATTGTTCTTGGTGCAACACGTAAGTTTGTTGCTACTTCATTAACTGTGTAATGCGTGATGTCCTCTTTAATCATTTGATTTTTGCCTCCTCTTCATCAAATAAATAATTATTAATACGAAACTCTGAATCATCATTGATGCGATTGATGTTATGCGCATAAATCAATGTGGTTTCAATATTCTTATGTCTTAATAATTGTTGAGTGGATTCTAAGGTTCCACCTGCTTGTAAATTTAAATATGCGGTTGTATGTCTTAAGGAATGCGGTGTATGCTTTGCATTATAGATGCCAGCTTGTTTCATTAAAATGGTAATGGCTCTTCTAAGTGTACTTGATGATAACTGCTGACAACTAGATGTTTCTCCATGTGTCACAAACAAATACCTTGAATTATCTCTTCTACGGTTTAGATAATCATTTAATGCATCAACAACTTCAATTGATAGCTTTACAAATGTATCTGCACCATCTTTTCCTTTACCATGTACATAAAGAATTGAGTATTCAAATAATCTAGATAGATCTGCTTTCATTGCTCTAACAACTTCAATAGAGCGAACACCTGTAATGATCATCAAAAGAATAATGGCATAATTCCTATGACCTGTTATATTTGTTTTTTGATTTCTAGCAACATCAATCAATTTAATGGCTTGTTCTTTATTAAGCGGCTCTTTCTTGTAATTACGATCAATCTTAGCCCCTTTAATTTGTTCTGCAATATTAAATTGATAAATATCTTCAAATTCAAACTGTCTTTGATTTACCTTTAACCATTGATAGAAATTACGAACAACAACGATTTGCTTTTGAATTGTATTTGCTCTTAATCCTTCTTCCCACATTTGTTCTCTGTAATCAATGATGTCAGAGCGCTTTGCGTATTGGATGTTATGTCTTTTTAAGTAACGAACATAACGCAGTAATAATGCTTTGTAACTCTTTACACTATTTTTCTTAATGTCTAGGTTTTCACAAAACAATTCAATCAAAGGTTCTAAAGGATGCGTTTTAATCATCTCGTTATCCCTTTCTTATTTTTTCTTAAATATTTTAAATATTTTCTTTGCGTTATAACATGGTGGAACACTTTTATCTTTTCTTTATCCATTTATCTTTTACTTCACTTCCCTTTACTTTGTATATTTTTTCTTCAAAATCGGCCAATTTTGATAGGTGTAACTAACACAAAAAGTTGATTTTCATCAACTCATAGGAAAGGATCGGGAGTTTATTACGCCATATCAAACTTATTGTTGATGATATATAAACATCATCAAACACAACCTTGAACACAGTAAGTGACATGTCACACACGGGACTATTTTTGGTGAAAATCGTCTTGGTGAAATATCTTAGTATTTTATAAGTTTAATTGGAATTCACCAATCACATTGCTCGAGTCAATCTCTTTGCATACCTAATTCTACCAATACAATATTGCTTTTCTCCCAGAAAAAATTTGATGCGAAATTATACCACATATGGCAGAGTCAAAATCTCTGATATAAACCCTTATTATTTTTCATTCTTCATAACTAGATACATACATTTCATCATAACAACATATTCTAAATGACAAAAAATTTATAAGTGAAAAATTATGGGATTTTAAAGTTAACCTTGTTTTTCAATACAAACGTAATGATTACCAAAAAATAATTATATTAATCTACATATTTTAATGTATACTAATTTTATCTGTGCCATTTTAAGGAGGTAAGATTAATGAAAAATAAATATCCTAAAATAGGAAGAATCATGCGAGAAAGAGCTGGTCATACACAAGGTTACTTGGCCACACTATTAGAGAATCAATACAGTGTCTCATCAATTAGAAATTATGAGATTGGTAGTCGTGACGCGCCTGCAACTTATTTGATAGCCTTATCCACTATTTATCATTGTACGATAAAAGATTTACTTGATGAAGACAAGAAATATCATATGTATTCTAATATTGATATGTTAAATTATTCCTATATTAATCATCTATCAAAGATTGAAAAACCAGAAGTTAAAGTTGCTTATAACTATGAGCGTAATATCAACATCGATAAATACAGTTATTTATACTATTTACTCATGGCTGATGATCTCACACTAAACCTTCCAAAAGGAACGCGTTTGTTAGTTCAAATGAAAGGAAAAGAAATGATTGATGTGAATTTTAGTGAAAAGATATATCTGATTTCAGTAAATAAAAAAACACACCCTGATTTTGATTATGAAAATTTGTTTGACGTTGATTTAAGTTTAAAAACAACTGAAACAAAGCAGTTTTTTACAAAGGCAAAACTGGTTAAGGATCTACCAAACAAAACTGTCATGTATTATGACGGCAAAATCTTACGACTTATGAGTTATCGAAATTTCAAAAATATGATAGATGGTGTTGTTCACAAGTATGTTTTTGATGAAAATATTGATGAATTTAAACTTGTACCATCAAAAGATAGTTTTATTCTTCAATAAGTTGTGATATACTATTTTTGGTGAAAATCAAAAACGGGACAGGTTCTCTCTTTATGGAGAGGACATATCTCGTTTTTTTTGTTTATATTCGAATAGCACCCTTTAGATTGGACTATTGACTTGATAAAAAACAACTTAGAGGTAATATACAGTAACAAAAGGAGGTTTTCACCAATGAAGACATATGTAGAAGTTATAGAACCGAAAATACATTATAAAGATGTAAAAACAAATGAAATTAACATTAAAAGAAAAGTTGCAGCATATGCGCGTGTCTCAACTGATGAAACAGATCAGTTAAACAGTTATCAAGTCCAAATCAAAGAATTTACAGAACGGATTAAAAACAACCCTGAATGGGAGTTCGCAGGGATGTTTTCTGATGAAGGTATAACGGGTACTAATATGAAGAAGCGCATTGGTATGCAAAAGATGTTAGATGCTGCTAGAAACGGTGAAATTGATATGATCATCACTAAATCAATTTCACGACTTGCAAGAAACACTGTAGATA
>CAYJDZ010000144.1:0-3435 GCA_964368955.1 uncultured Mariniplasma sp. | reverse complement strand
ACCCAATAGAAAGACAATTCATGTATCATTCAACAATCATTCAAGCATTGGCTACAATGGGGATATTCGGTTTGATTTCGCTAATTGTTCATTATATTCAAGTTGTTCTGTTTTTCTTTAAAAATATGACTTTGGAAAAATGGTTATTTATTATTGGATATATTGCGAGCCAAATTCACGGCATCATTGATAATGTTCAATATGCTGTTCCCTACTCACTCTTGATGGTCATCATCTTTGCGATATGGGAGAGAACAGAACAAAAAACTATTTTTGAAATTAAAGATAAACGTTATGTTATGATTGACAATACATAAAAAGCTTTAAATGCTTATGACCATTAAGTCTGTGCATTTAAAGCTTTTTTTATATTTTTAGTGTTGTTATCCAGTTACTCGGGTCTAAGATATCTCCAACTTGAATGCCGGTAATGATATCGTAGAGTTGTTTTGTAATTGGACCCATTTCTTTATGATGTCTAAATTGATGAATATGATCCTGGTGTGTAATCGTTGCGATTGGTGTTAAGATAGCAGCTGTCCCACAGGCACCAGCTTCATCAATGTGATCTAGAACATCAATGTAAATATCAGTTTCTTCAACATCCAAGTGAAGCATGTGTTCAGCAATATATCTTAAGCTTCTATTGGTAATACTATTTAAAATAGAATCTGATTTAGGTGTAATATATGCTTTTTCATGAGTAATTCCAAAAAAGTTTGCTGCACCGACTTCTTCTATTTTCATATGTGTTTTGGGATCAAGGAAAATTGTATCAGCATATCCTTTTTCCCTAGCTATGACTTGGGGTTGTAGGCTTGCTGCATAATTGCCACCAACTTTAACGTGACCAGTTCCAAATGGAGCTGCTCTGTCGACATCTGATGTAATCATATCAACTGGTTTTAGAGGTCCTTCGAAATAAGATGACACTGGTGATACAATAATGCTAAATATATATTCTTTAGCCGGACGAAGCCCTAAGTTATGTCCCACACCAATCATAAAGGGTCTAATATATAAGCTCGCATTTGATCCATAAGGTGGAACATAGTCTTGATTCGCTAAAACAACTTTTTTAACTGATTCTATAAAAATATCATAAGGGATTTTAGGCATCATCATGCGTTCGCATGATACTTGAAATCTTTTTGCGTTATCTAGAACTCTAAATAGATTGATATCCCCATCTTTTCTTCTATAGGCTTTTAGACCTTCAAAGCATTGTTGGGCATAATGTAATGCGGTTGATGTGGATGAAATCGTGATGGTGTCATCTGTTCTCAGAACTCCTTCATCCCATGAGCCCTCTTTATAATAAGATATAAAATTATAGGGAGTTTTTACGTATGTGAATCCTTTAGCTTTATTTTCCATAGATGTCCTTTCTCTTTATATAATAATGATTAGACCTTTTTCGATTCTTCAGTTTTTGGAGGAGCAAGTCTTAATTTTTCTGCAAAGAATAATATTGTATCATCTTTGTCGTAGATGAAGCAAAACAAAATTGCGATCATTGATCCATATATGATCACAGGTAAGATTAACCATAAGACTGGTAGATAAAATGTGAATTCATATATTGGATGAGTCAATATAAAAAATGAAGGCACAATAATCCCTATCACAAGACCCAGTCCAGTGAACTGTGATTTAACTCCAAAAATATAAGATGGATTTCTTTTTTCAGGGTTGAATAAGTCTTCTTTTGGAACCCATCCAAGAAAAGTCATTAATAGTTCATTAATAAAGATAATTAATAACACAGTCATCAACATAAAAGGTGCTCTGTAAGCTCTTCTAATGGATATTTCATGCATCTTATAGTGCATCATGAGAAATGGTGCAAGAAACAGTAAAAAGTGTGCTGAATAGAATCTTATATTTTCTAGCATGAAAGCCGGTCTTGGACCAATTAATATGGAACCATTAAAAACTGAACTCATCGCATCAATGGGTGCGATGAATGTTAAGATGCCTGATGCCATCCCAACCATCACCATATAATCTTTTAATGTTTTGTTTTTAGCAAAATATAAAAATGGAAACAACAAAACACTCACAGCACAAATATTTTCAAAAGATACTTTTGTCCATATCTCATCTACAAGTGTATAAGGGTATATAAATACTTTCAAAAAATGGACTGCCAGGTTTAGTAGAATTAATCCATAAATAAACCTGCTTCTAAACTGATCTGTCTTGTTTTTTAAAAACTTCACCGAAAGAACTGTGAGGCTCAAGGCTATAAATATATATAGAAAATAATAAAAATTAAATATCTCAACACCCATCATATTTTTAGCCTCCTTTAATACATATCATTATATCATATTCCATCTCAAATTAGAATTAATAAAAAGACAATCCAATATCAGATTGTCATAGTTTTATTGAATTAAATAATTGATCTAATTCTTTTGCTTGATAATGTTTTTTTAAGACTTCTTTTGCTTCTAAAAGATTAGGGGATCTTTTTTCTAAATTATGCGTATCTGTTGCAACCACATCGATGAGCTTATATTTAATTAAGTTTCTAACGGTTTTTTTCAATACATTTTTATCTAGATTTAGAATTGATGATGCATTAACTTGAATCATTGCGCCTGTTTTTTTAATCTTTATGATATCTGAGATTTCTAGATATTGATATCTTTCAACATGGGCTACAATGACTTGATAGCCTAGATGCATCACATCATAGCATATATCTTCAATTGGAGTCTCTATTCTTGTTGGAAACTCTAATAGGACATAGTTTTTTTTACCAAAAGCATAAAGATCATAGTTTGTATCTAAGTGGGAGCGGTAATGAATTTCAGCTGCTAGGTGAAGATTGATGTTTAATCCTTTATTGAACACTTCGCTTTTTAATATTTCAAAACGTTTTATTTGTTCTTCTTTTGTTGCTCTTGTGACTCTTGATTGAACATGAGGGGTTAAAACGATATCAGTTACACCTTGCTCAATTTCGATTTCAATCAATTTGATGGATGTCTCTAAATCTTTAGAGCCATCATCAACGTCTGGTAGGATGTGTGTGTGAATGTCGATCATTCGTTATCATCTGCATAATAAGTATAGTCTTGACCGTAACCATATAACCCTGATTTTAAATCAACTTGATTTAAAACAATACCTATGATTTCGACACCATGGTTTTTTAAGTTGCTAATCGCTTCTTTGACTAAAGTTTTTTTAGCTTTACCTTGAGCAACGACAAAAATAACACCATCGGCAAGTTTAGAAATATAGAGTGCATCAGATACGGCAATGACTGGTGGAGTGTCTAGCAAAACATAGTCATAACGTTGTTTAAGAATTACAATTAAATCTTTTAGTTTTTGTGCTTCTAAAATATTAACAACAGCAGAAGTTTTTTCACCTGCTGTAATAAAATCAATATTAAAGTTTTCAGAATGACTTATTGCTTCT
>CAYJDZ010000143.1:0-3446 GCA_964368955.1 uncultured Mariniplasma sp. | reverse complement strand
ATATATAACGGGCAGAATTATTTATATAAGACAACCTTATGATAAAATAAGAACAACAAACCTGTATGAAAGAAGGGTGAAATCATGAAAATATCTCAGTTTATAAAAATAATGTTTATAGCGATATTGATTCTACTATTAAGCAGTTGTGATTTAATCACAACTGATCCTCCTATCATTAATAACCAAGATAGAATCCCTCCAATCATCACACTTTTAGGAGATGATACGATCTATCTTGAAGTCAATACTGTCTATGAGGAGTTTGGCGCAACTTGTAAAGACGATATTGATGCAAATTGCCAGATTACTGTTACCAATACTGAGCTTAATATGGAGCTTCCAGGCATTTATACGGTTTACTATAACGCAACTGACTCAAGTGGAAATAAAGCAAGCACTGTAACTAGAACCGTTATTGTTCAAGACTTAACCAAACCGGTCATCAAACTTTTAGGCCAGGATGTACTTTATCTTGAAGTCAATACTGTCTATGAGGAGTTTGGTGCAACTTGTAAAGACGATATTGATGCAAATTGCCAGATTACTGTTACCAATACCGAGCTTAATATGGAGCTTCCTGGTATTTATACGGTTTACTATAACGCAACTGACTCAAGTGGGAATAAAGCAAACACTGTAACTAGAACCGTTATTGTTCAAGACTTGACTAACCCGGTCATCAAACTGCTAGGCCAGGATGTACTCTATCTTGCTTTAAATGATCCTTATATTGAATTAGGGCTCAATTGCTCTGTAGAAGGCAATTTCGAGTGTCAAGTTACCATTGATTCCTCCTTAGTTGATATGACAACAATAGGCACCTACACAGTATCCTACACTGCAACTGACAACAATTTAAACACCTCTACTTTTAATAGGACGATTATCGTTGAAGATCACGATAATCGCGTCATGACAGTCCCAAACAGTGATGCTATTTATCATATCATTAATGAGCCTTGGAACTACCCATCTTTTTATGTGCCAAATGAAGGCACCTATAATGGAATTAGACGAGGCACTGTTGATCCAAAAAAACTAGGAACATATGAAGTGTTCTATGAAGTATCTGATGAATTGAATAATACCTATGTTCTAAAATACATCGTTCATGTCGTTTCGAGCGTCCCTGTTGATCGAGATGTTGTTGTTCTAGAAAATATATACAATACTTATCCAAAAATATTCTCGCAACTTGTTTCATTTGATGTCAATCGTGATTTAATCCTTGATTCTAGCGAGATTGCAGATGTATCTGCTCTTGATTTAAGTCAATTAACTATTCACAACATTGATTTCATTGAAAATTACACTGCGCTTGAATATCTTGATCTAAGTTATAATGATCTTTATGATATAGATTTCGCAAGCTCATTACCAGCCCTTGAAAACTTAAACCTTGATACTAACAAACTTAATTCAGATGACATCAATGTCCTAACAAATAACACTGTATTAAAGTCTTTGAATCTAGCAAACAATTATGTTCAAGGCTTGATGTTTTTCAATGGTTTAACCAATCTAGAGTCTCTCAATCTTAACAATAATTTCATTTATGACTTATCAGGCCTTGGAGATCTACCTGCTTTAAAACATTTAGATGTTGGAAAAAATCCAATTTATGATTTTTTAGATATTCTAGCTTTCCCACAATTAGAATCTTTAAACATTGACCAAACTGATATCACTGATATTAGTCAAATTGGAAGTCTTGGTTCTCTTCAAAATCTTACCCTTAATAAAGATATTGAAGACTATTATTATATCGATCAATTAGATCATTTAATAGAATTGAATATCCCTAGTTTAGATGCTAATCTTGAATATTCATTTTTCTTTGATTCTTTGAAGTCCTCTGGAATTGAAATCACTATCAATTCTTTCACTTCTTTTGATACAACAAATCCTAATATCATCTTATATGATACATCCGCATCTATTAAAATTGGTTCTTCGTTTGATTTTAGTAGCCTTAACTATCTAGCCTATGATGCCGATGATTCCTACATGGCTAACGGTTTACTAGAAAGCACTTCTATTACAGCTGATCTTACTCTTGGGAAACACACGATTACCTTAAGTATCACAGATAGTGAAGGACATGTTTCATACATCGATTTTGAACTTACCGTCACTGATGATTTTGACTCTGGTAATATCGTTTTGTTTATTCGCTTTTCAGATGAGGCGACTTTGGTTGCTCCAAAAACTTTTGATTATTACGATAGTTTGTTCAATGGTCATTCAAACTCATTAAGAAGCTACTATCTAGAAGTCTCAAATGATGCCTATGACATTGATACCATCTTTCCTTCAACTGATATCATCTATTATACAGACACACATGATAGAGGCTATTATCAACCTTATGAAAAACTGACAAACTTTAATGGCTATACCACTCCTAGCGAACGTCGCAATAGAGAATATGAACTATTATCTAATGCAATCTATTGGTTAGATGATTTAGGTATTGTTGATGAATCAGTTGTTCTAGATTATAACAATGATGGTAGGGTTGATGTGGTTACATTTTTAATTTCTGGTGATGTTGGTAATTGGGGAAATCTACTTTGGCCGCATCAATCCGCTTTTTATGATAGTTTAGATATGTTTGGAGAGTTTAATTTAGATGCACCTTCAATCAATGGCGATTACATATTTGATTACACATTCCAATTATTTGGAGATAGTGTAGAAGAAAGCGAATATTTCAATTTAGGCGTATTTTGTCATGAAATGTTTCATGTGATCAGTGCAACCGACTTATATCACTATGAACCTACTGATCGTATAAAATCTGTTGGTAGTTGGGATATCATGGATGTTACCTCTAAAACTCCTGCCCACATGTTACTTTATATGAAAGAATTTTATGGAGGTTGGGATCAAGATGATTTCTCCGTAAATAATGATGGCACTTATACCTTAAATGTTTCTACTGCACTTGAAGATAACTTAATCATCATTGATCTAGGTTACTCTAATGAATATCTCTATATAGAATATCGAAAAAAGACAGGTACCTATGAAGCCAATATTCCTAATGAAGGTGTGATTATATATCGCGTTGATAAGGATTATGAAGGCAATGGTAATGTCGATGGATACTATAGTATTGATGGAGTTGGCTTAGATGAAGTTTTTGTTTTCCGTCCATTCACATATGACCTAGACCGTTATGCTTCTTTTGAAGAATATCAAATTATTAGTGATCGAGATGTAGATCAAGGTAATCTAAAATTAGACGGTAATGCTGCTGCTGGACCAGGCACGAATATCCCATTATTTTATAGTAATGGTAGCGAAATTAAGATTGTAATTACCATTATGACTGAAAATGAAGATAGTGTTCAAATTAATATTGATTTCTTAGATTAATTGATTGTTTTTACGAGCTTAAAAATTTAACAAATAAAAGTTTGAATAATTCACCAAAAACG
>CAYJDZ010000142.1:1664-3461 GCA_964368955.1 uncultured Mariniplasma sp. | reverse complement strand
GGCGCTATTGCGCTTTATACCGGTATTGTTACAGATACAGGTAGATTTAGATACAGAGGCGTTTCAAAGGTCACACATCAGCTTGCAGGCATGCTTATAGAAAAGGGTGTGGATGTAGAATTTATTGATCAACAACTCAGTAAAGAAACGCTAGATATGGTTGCCTTAAAAGGATATGTTTATTCTAATTATGTTGCTGCTGACGGTTTCATTTATCTAAAAATGACAAGAGATGTTATTGATAAATTTGGAGTCACTGATGAACAAGCTGCATCTGTTGTAAATGCATTATCAGGTATTGAAGGTTTTCCTGTTTGGGCATTGTTTATTGAACATCCAGATGAAATCAGAATACGCTTAAGATCAAATGGTCCAACGATTAATGAACTTGCTAATAAATATAACGGGGGCGGTCACGCTAAAGCCTCTGGTTGCAAAATTGAAAATTGGGATCAACTAGATAGTTTTGTTAAAGATTGTGAACAAGTCGTTAAAGATTATAACGCAAAGGCTTAACTATGAGTAATGAGTGTCAAACAATCATTGTAGAAAATCCAAAACTTCCTTTAATAGATATTGAAAGAAGCTTAATAACAACTTATAAGAAAGATATATTCAGACCATTTGTTAAAACGATTAATGAATACGAATTAATTCAACCTGGCGATAAAATAGCGGTTGGATTATCGGGTGGTAAAGATAGCTTAATTCTTGCTAAGCTATTTCAAGAGTTGAAAAAACATAATAAAATACCTTTCGAAGTTGTTTTTCTATCGATGGATCCAGGGTTTAGAGATATCAATAGACAACTTTTAGAAAATAATTGTAAATATTTAAATATTGATTTAGACATTAAAGAATCACAAATATTTGATGTGATCGGTAAAATAGCTAAAGAAAATCCTTGTTATATGTGTGCTCGGATGAGAAGAGGCTTCTTATACAACGCAGCTAAAGAATTAGGGTGTAATAAACTAGCTCTAGGACATCATTTTGATGACGTGATTGAGACTACTTTATTGAATATGTTTTATGGTGGTCAATTTAAAACCATGGTTCCTAAAATACAAGCAGATAACTTTGAAGGCATTGAACTGATTAGACCGATGATGCTTGTTAAAGAGAAAGATATCATTAGATGGATTAAGCATTCTGGTATACAAGCCATGAACTGTGGGTGCACTGTCGTGGCTGAAAAAACAAGTTCTAAAAGAAGAGAAATGAAAGAACTGATAGAATCACTAAGAAAAATAAACCCAGATATAGACCAATCTATTTATACATCAGCGACTAACATCAATTTGGATGCTATTTTGGGATATCATAAAAATGGTATAAAGACTCATTTTAATCAAATATACAAAGAAAGGAAAAAATAATCATGATACTGGATTTGAACTTATCTTTAAACGAAATACTTATTAAAATTTTATTACCTCTTTTCTTAACCTATCTAATTTCATCTTTTGTGGGATTAGAAAGACAAAATGTAGGAAAAGCTGCGGGACTTTCTTCACACATCTTAGTTGCGATGGGAAGTGCTGGTATAGCAATTATGCAACGCTTAATGTTTGAGCAACAAATTCTACTGGCTCAAAGTGGCCTTAATATTGACCCTGAACAACAAAGAGTGATTGCACAAGTGATCACAGGTATTGGGTTTGTAGGTGCTGGGGTAATTATCAAAGATCAAGCACAAGTTGTTAGAGGCATCACCACAGCAGCAACCATATGGGTAACTGCAATGGTTGGCTTAATATTAGGAAGCGGGTATATCTTAGTAGGAACAATTCTAGG
>CAYJDZ010000142.1:0-1564 GCA_964368955.1 uncultured Mariniplasma sp. | reverse complement strand
CAAATCGAGGTTAACATCGATTATCCTGAATATGATGATGCGATTGTTATGAGCAAAGAAATTATTGAGCCACAAACACTTAATTTAATAGATGAAATCAACACGATTTTAAAAGAATCAGAAAAAAACCAACTCATTAGAGATGGTGTTAAAACAGTTATTGTAGGTAAACCTAATGTAGGTAAATCAAGTTTACTAAACGCTTTATTAGATGAAGAAAAAGCAATTGTCACTGATATTGAAGGCACCACAAGAGATACCATCGAAGCATATATCAATCTAAGTGGTGTCACATTAAAACTGATGGATACCGCAGGGATTAGAGATACCGAAGATGCGGTTGAAAAAATCGGGGTAAAACGCTCTAAAAAAGCAATTTTAGAAGCTGAACTTGTGCTTCTAGTGCTTGACCAAAGCAAACTTTTAACCCATGAAGATCAAAATCTACTCGAACTAACTAAACACCACAAAAGAATCATTATCGGAAATAAATCTGATCTACCAAAAGCATTACAATTAGAAGAAGTCTTATCCATATCAACACTCACCAAAGAAGGGTTAAAAGATTTAGAAAAAATGATTCTAAAACTCTTATCACTTGAAGATATTGAATCTAGAGACTTTAACTATTTATCAAATGTTAGACATATTCAAAAAGTTAAAGAGGCTAAAGCATCACTACTAAATGTTTTAGAGTCAATTAAACTAGATATGCCAGTAGATGTTTATGCGATTGATTTAACACAAGCATGGAAGTCTTTAGGTGAGATTTTAGGTGAGTATTATCAAGATGATTTATTGAATGAATTATTCTCGAAGTTTTGTTTAGGAAAATAGAGAAACAATAACTTATATGTTATAATAAAAAAAGAAAGAAAGGATGTGAGAATCTTATGGCATATGTCGCGTTATATAGAGCGTATAGACCAAAAACCTTTGAAGAGGTTGCAGGACAAAAAGTCATCATAAAAACCTTACAAAATGGACTCATGCACGACAAGATTCAACATGCTTATCTTTTTAGTGGCCCTAGAGGAACAGGGAAGACTTCGATTGCGAAAATATTCGCAAAAGCGGTTAACTGCCTAAGTCCTATTCATGGAAGTCCTTGTAATACATGTGATGTCTGCAAAGGTATTGAAAAAGGGGACATTCCTGATGTTATAGAAATCGATGCAGCATCTAATAATGGTGTTGATGAAATCAGAGAATTAAGGGATAAAGTTAAATATATGCCTTCAGTAGGCAAATATAAAGTTTACATTATTGATGAAGTCCACATGCTAACAACTGGCGCATTTAATGCTTTACTAAAAACATTAGAAGAACCTCCAAAGCATGTTATATTCATTTTAGCGACAACTGAAGTTCATAAAATACCACCAACAATATTATCTAGATGTCAACGGTTTGATTTTAAGAACATTGAAACTAGAGATATGGTCGAAAAATTAAATGAGATCGTTGGAAAAGAACAAATCTCTATTGATAAAGATGCAGTCATTGCCATTGCTGAAAATGCAGAAGGTGGACTAAGAGATGCGATTAGTCTTTTAGACCAATC
>CAYJDZ010000141.1:0-3517 GCA_964368955.1 uncultured Mariniplasma sp. | reverse complement strand
GGTTATTGATAAAAAGATAAAACAAGAAGATGTTAAGAACACATATGTTGAAAATGAAATTGTTGTTATTGAAAAAAAAGAACAAAAAATTCAATCAACACACATTTTGAAATATTTAGAGATGAGTCATGATTTAATCGAATATTCTCATATGATCGACGAAAAGTTAAGTTTGCGCGAGTTTTTTAGATTATTTTTTATGCATCTAGATTCATATATTAAACCTAAAGAGTATGCTATCTACATCGATCAAGAAGAACCCAATTTTTTCTTTTATAAGAAAGAAAGACTCTATGATAAAACAATATCTAAACAAGATATCCTAGATTCACTCATCGATCATGTGATGCATACTGGTGATGAGATTTATGAACATGCAAAAACGATTAAATGGCCTAAAAACGTCATTACTCAAAAAGATTATACTGATGAAGTTACTTTTATTTATGCATTTCCTATTTTTGATTTAGGTGTTTTTGTGATTCACTTAGATGAAGAGATTAAAGATCCAGCGACATACTATGATTTATTTAAGTTAGTTAGCGCAATTTTATTTACACACATTATTGATGAGAAAAAAATAAAACGCATCAAACTTGAGAATAAGTTTTATACCAACGTACTTAACTCTCCAATTATATGTTATAGAGAACTTACTGAAATGAGATCGACATATAACGATCCAGCTGCTAAACTATTTCATGTGGATAAGCATCATCATTTAGAATTGTTTTTAAGAGATATATCATATGAGTTTGTCAATCAATATAAAGACATCGTTTCATATCTATTTATTAATCCCAATCAAGAAAAACATATGGTTTATACATACCAAGGAAAACACATCTTAGAAAAGTTATATAGTTTAAAAGTAGGAGATGAGGTTTTAATTATGAGTTTATTTTTTGATCAAACAAATGAAGTTGAAGAAGCTCAAAAGCTAGTCGATCAAGCGACTATAGACCAAGAAACAAATCTATCAAACTTATATGCGCTTAATAAAGAAATGGATGACTATCTAGAAGAAAAGGTTAGTTTTTATATGATTGAACTTGATATGAGTCTAAAACATATTTATGGAAGCGATCAAATGACTAGATATTTTAAAGAATTTGGACAAGTTACGAAAAAATTCTTTAATGATGGATATGTATATCGTTTCGATTTTAATCAATTATTTGTAGTGCTTCCATTTAACGACATTAGAGCAACCTCTAAAATAGTTAAAGATTATTATAAATATTTAGAAAACTATATATCGCAAGTCTTACCTTACGAAAAATTTAATCCATTTATGGGTATTATTAGATACCCTGTTGTTACAGTCGAAAAAGATAAAGAGAAGTTGTATAAGTTTTTAGACATTGCAGTTGAAAAAGCAAAAAGAGAAGATGATAGTAAATACTCATATTTTGTTTATCGTGACTATGAAAATGAACTATTTGAACAACAAGTTATGGATCACTTAAATGTAGCGATTGAAGAGAAAAATATTGGACTGATGTTTAACCAAATCATTGACTTAAAGAAGAATATTGTTTGGCAATATGAAAGTGAAATCATTTTAACCAATCTTTCTATTGACAGTAAATATTTACTCAAAATAGCTGAGAAAAGAAATAGATTAATTGATTTAGAGCATTTTCATATTGAGCAAGTCTGTGCATTTCTAGTGGAATTAGAAAAGAAAACAGAAAGATTAATTAAAATTACTATTCCAATCTCGAAACAAACATTTCTTGATCCTAAGTTCAATTCGTTTTTACTTGGCACATTAAAATCTCATGGTATCCCTTATGAATTTTTAAGACTTAAATGTGATATGGACTTGCGTCCAAATCACTATGCAACTCAAATACAAGAGCTTATTGATAATGGGATTAGTCTTGATACAACTTCTGTGAATATGGCTTTAAACTACCCTTTTCATGCACTTCACATCGACATGAAAAAAGATAGTATCAAATGGCAAAGTTATATTAGCCAGATGAAAACAATGCTTGAAGAGTATCATATGGCATTTGTGGTACGACATGTGAAAAGCAAAGATGAAAAAGATATGTTAGAACGACTCGGTATTACTTATATAGAAGGCTTTTTATATAAAGAAATACCTGCTCCAGTTCTAATTAGAAAAATAAAGGAATCGATATGAATCTCGATAAACTAAAAAAATATATAGAAGTTTTAAGCGTTGATGAAAAAAATGCTCATGCATATCGTGCAATGAGTTCTTATATGATGCTTGAAAATGTCGATTTAATGATTATAAGATATATGGATCAACCACAAATAGAAAAAGGAGCAGTCTTGCTTGATGTCTTTGGTATCTTGCAAGGGTTGTTTGTTGCAATTGATGCACTTTATGATCTAGCCATTGGACTGACACAATATAAGTATCATGTCAATATTAACGCAAACCCTGTTTTACATGAACTCAAATATATAAGAAATGATATTGTTGGTCATCCAACTCATAGAACCTATCAAGACGGTGGAACTGGTTTTTCCATTTTAAAAACAGATTCAATCACTAAAGATAAAATTGTTTATGAAACCTATATCTACTCTAAAAATCATATGGAAACAAAAGAGAAAACTGTTGATTTTAAAGAAATCTTAAATCAATATGGTAAAGAAAAAGAAATTGTTTTAAATGACATTTATCAGTATTTAATTCATAGTGAGACAGAAACAAATATTCCAGAAAGATTATTTACTTTATATGAAACCCTTAATTTAGAAACACTCAATGAAATCGAAGATTTGTTTAGAAAAACATATGAAATTGAAAAAGAATCAAAACATCGCTTTTTCTGGAGAGCTAACTTACTTAAAACGTTAATTGCTTGGCATGAAGCAGACAAAGACATCAATCTACTTATCTTATATATGTCAAAAACTCAAGTCGCAAAAATGTATGATATCGCGCTTGACTTAGAACATCGATCAGGTGTAGATTTATATACGGATATCCCAAATATTTTAAGTCAATTTTATAAGTTTATGAGAAGAAATGAAAAAGATGCTTATAAATTGTTGACAAATATCCATGATTTTGACCATCCACTTCATCAAGGAGATTTAGTCGCATTGATGAGTTTAAATCCTCCAAGAGATGTTTATAATCTGTTACGATTTTTGAAAGAACAAAAGTCCGAAGATAAAGTCTATTTAATTGGCGCAGCACTTCGTGCGTATCGGCCTAAAAAAGAGGAGTAATTTTTAATAGTGTGATATAATAGGTAATGTAAGAGGTGAAATAAATGGCATGGAGTAACGAAACATATTTAATTGGTGAAAAAGTTAAAGTCGAAGGTGAAAAAGGATTTGGCGTCATTACACGTATTGATGTAGAACGCGGATTGGTTTATGTTCTATTTAGAAGAATGCGAGAAGAAGCTTTCCCTTATCCTGAAGCGATTGATCAACACATTTTAAAACCAGAGGTACGTCAAAAATGGTCCTTTAAAATAGGTTGTGGTTTGTGAAAACATCGCTTTAAAAAGGATTGTGG
>CAYJDZ010000140.1:0-3531 GCA_964368955.1 uncultured Mariniplasma sp. | reverse complement strand
ATCAATAAAGTAGTGATCGCAGATATCATTAACTTTTATGGATATACTCTTCCTGATACTTTTATTTATGAATATACAATTAAAACTGATGCCATTTATGCACTCATTGCATCTCTTGCTGTCTTAATTGTGATGTTTTTGAGAAAAGCATTTGAAAGAGATGAGCTGATCTTAATAGATGGTAACGCACTATCTTCAAATAATGCTTCTCAAAATGATCAAACATCACCACTAAATGGAGCTGATGATGAATCTGATCAACCATTAGATCCATGTCCTTCATTTACTGAACTTGATTCAAGACTTGATTTTTTCAAAAAAGACTTAGAAAAAAGAAAGCTTTTGAAATCTAAAGAAACAAGTCTAAATGCACTTATTAATTTTATTGTAGAATATGCGAGAAACTCAAGACTTCATCTATCATATACACCCGAAGATATCGCAACATTTGTCTCTGGACTTGGCGCAAGCAGACTCTCTATTTTACAAGGGATGTCAGGAACCGGAAAAACGAGTCTACCAAAGATTTTCTCAGAAGCCGTGTTTGGAAATTGTGAAATCATTGAAGTTGAATCTTCTTGGAAAGATAAAAATGAGTTACTCGGATACTATAATGAGTTTTCTATGAAATATACGCCCAAAAAATTTACATTAGCACTTTATAAAGCAGCTTTAAATCAAGAAATATTTACCTTCATATTACTTGATGAAATGAATTTATCTAGAATCGAATATTATTTTTCAGATTTTCTATCTTTGATGGAAAACGAAGAAGATCAAAGAGAGATTAAATTGATTAATATTAGTCTTAATCGAAATGTTGATGGCAAACAAATTGATTATCTAGCGCTCAACCATGGTAACACTCTTAAGATACCAGCAAATGTATGGTTCATCGGTACGGCTAACCGTGATGAATCAACATTTGTGATCTCAGATAAGGTATATGATAGAGCTCATACGCTAAACTTCACTAAACGTGCACCAAAGGTACGTAATTATTCAAATCCTATATCTAAACAGTACTACGATTATCAAGCTATCAATGAGATGTTTATTGAAGCCAAACAAAATGGTGATTTTGATGCTGAAAATAATGAACTGATTAAGAGTGTTGAAAAATTGCTTGTGCCATTTAATATTTCATTTGGGAATCGTATCTTAAAACAAATCGAAGATTTTGTGAATATCTATAAGGCATGTTTTATCAATGAAGATGTAGAAAGTGAAGCGATTGAAAAGATATTATTAAGTAAAGTTGTTGCTAAACTTGAAGTGAAAACGATTGATGATAAAGATAAGCTTGAAATGGAATTTGAAAAACTGAATTTGAAACAATGTGCAACCTTTATCAGACATCTTGATAATGAATAACATGAAGAAAAGTATAGATAAACTACATATAGAGGAATACAATCGTTTTTCAGCTCTTTTAGAAGGCATTCAAGATTTTATAAAAAGACACCAGGTCATCTCTTATATTGAGTTTGACTACTACGTTGTTCACGATATGACGTTATTTTCGATTGAACCAGATTATGATTTTGAAAAACTAGAAAAAATGATTCATGACATTAGAAAATCAACACCAGCAATCAAAAGGATATTCAATAAGCCAATCATTATCTTAAAAGATTCAGATGATGTCGTCCCTGTCGAAAATGCACGGATTATCAATCAAAATACTTTTCTTCATTTGGCTAATCATAGCCAACATGTATCTAATCTAACTCAAACAGGGGTAAAACCTAGAAAGTTATTGACAAGAATTTATGAAGATGATTATTCTATTTATGAGAATGTCATTTTTTGTAACTACATTGATCAAATCCTTTCACTGATCAAACAAAATAGAAGAACATTAAATAGTTTGTTATATGCAAGTAATATTATGAGATTTAATCTACTTGAAAAGGTTAATCACGTCAATTACTTTTTAGCATTAGGTAAACTACATACAGGCTATATTAGAGATTTTAGTCAATACTTTAACTTATCTAAAGAGTTGTTAAGTCAGTTATCTTTGATCAGTCAGGCCATTAATCCTAGATTAGGCAAACCAATCTATAAAAAGAATATTTATCGAAATAAAAATTTAAAACTTAAAAAAACAAATATATTTTTAATGCAAAAAGATTACCATCAAGTCTATAAAACATATAAGTACTTACTTGGTGATACAGTTAAGGTCGAAGAACATATAGAACCTATAGATTTTGAGCTCATGAGAAGAAATTATTTGATGTATGTTCAAATATTGACTATTTTTTCTGTCGGACATTTCAATTTTGAAATAGATCCTCAACTAAAGATTAATTTAAAATCACTTGATATAACGTTTTCGTTTAAAGACTGGAAACTAGATATCTTTGATAACAACAAAAAAGAGATCATCTTATGTTTCACAAAAGACAAAACATATAAGATGATGATCACAAGTAACACTTATAATCTCAAAACACTCAATGATTATAAAAAGACTTATGGCGTTGATGAATTTATTGTCGTTAATCAGTCGGATGAAGGTTATCTTGATAGAAATAATGTCTATATTAGTATACAAGATATTGATTCTTTTAGAAGAATCCAACAAATCATTTTAAAAGGCATGATTTATTCAGACACAAAAAGAGATGTTTGTCCTTTTTGTGGAGGCAAGCTAACGAAAGCTTTATATCATGATTATTATCAATGTAATGATTGCATGACTCAAATCAAAGAAAGTGTTTGTAAAAAAACAAAGAAAGCTTATTTTTATACGGATAATGCGCATCAAAAGAAATCTGTAGTTCATAAATCTGATTTTAAGCATGGCGAGTATTGGGATTATGAAAAACAGATTGAATCTTTAATGTTTTTTAGAAATATCACTCAAATTAATCATAGAAGTGAAATTGTTTGTCCGCATTGTCATGAAGTTCATGAAAACTGATATAACACTAAATTAAGTGTTGATAAGAGGGAATCATATGAACAGAAATGAACTCAATCTAGTCTATAGAAAATTAGAAGAAAAAGCCACTGAACTATCTATGCCATTTGTGAAAATTCATAGCGTTTTTAAACATAAAATTGCTTATTTTAGTGGTCATTATAGAAAAGATGAACATAGTTTATATAAAATGGATTTTTATCCAATACCTGTTATTTCAATTAAAGGTTTCTGTGATATTGAAGTAGATGTTGATAGAGTATGCATATCAACAAAACTATCAAAAAAAGATGCGATTGCATTTGACTACAAAAAGTTAGAGGCATATGATTTTGAAGTTTATGGGGTAAAGAATTATTTGGACGATTTTTATATCAAAGGGCAAGATATAAATGATTTAAAAAGAAATATAGAATCCTCAAAAGAAAGTGAAATAGGATTTTCATTCAAGTTTGATGATAATCTTGATGCCGATATGGTGTATAAATTTGTTTTATTTTTAAGAAAATCCAATTTTTATAATTAAAAACCGAGAAATCTATGGGATGGCTCTTGAATATTGGAAAAAAATAAAGCTAGAATAAGTAGTATCGCTATTC
>CAYJDZ010000139.1:0-3557 GCA_964368955.1 uncultured Mariniplasma sp. | reverse complement strand
GCATATAAAATCAATAAATCATTAATCTACTTTTTTGTTTTTAAACATCATATCGGTATTTTTCCTCACCAAACTGCGATTGAAACATTTAGTAATGAGCTTAAACCATATAAAACCTCTAAAGGGGCGATTCAAATACCATTAGATCAAGAGATTCCTTTAGCATTGATTAAAAAAATGGTAGTCTTTAATATAAATCTATATGTTAAAAATGGGTTATAACACATGAACTCATATACGATAACTGAATTAGAGGAAGGGATTAAAGCTTTAACCTCTTTAGTGAGTAAGAGTGAGAAAGCACTATTATCTTTAAAAGAAAAATCTTCCTCACACACCACGCTTACAAGAAGAATAAAAGCTTTTAAGATGGCATTAGAGATATTAACTGAAAAATTAAATGAGATAAGTTGCGGTTGATGACCACAACTTTTTTCATTTAAAATTTCTTAATAGATATCAATATTTATTCTCATATAACGTTTACTTATAACAGAATTTAGAGTATACTTATTATATAGAAACAAAGTTAGGGGAATCATATTAATGGCTCTAGACAACTTAAAGTATTTAGCACGTGTCATAGATGAAAAAAGCATTTCTAAAGCAGCACAAAAAGAGCATATAACTCAATCTGGATTAACTCAAATTATCAGAAAGATAGAGTCTGATTTAGGCTGTGATCTATTAACAAGAAGCAATAGAGGTGTTGAACCAACTGAATGTGGAAATTTAGTTTATGAATATGCTAAGCAAATCATGGATTTAGATGAATCAATGAAACAACGTCTTGTTTGCATAACCGAAGGATGCTATAGTATTGTGATTAAACCTTGTTGTTCACTTGATAATAGTTTAATTCCAAACATCTTATTTAATCTGCAAAATAAATTTACAAATATTAAAACTAACATCATCTTAGATGATAAAGTAAAAGCTTTTTCTGAAGTTAAAAAAGGGATTACTGATTTTGGAATTTTCATGGGAGACATTCCAGAAGATGATGAAGTTGAAACCGTTGTTGTTGGCCATGAGCATATTGTTTTAGTTGCGGGAAATAAATACATTAAAGAAGATAGGTTAACCGTTGAAGAAATGCGAAAGCATAAGATTATTGATTTTAGTCTAGGTTCATATGCAAAAGAGGTTCATTCAATATTATCTAAGCTTATTTATGGAAATACAAACGAAAAAAGTTATAAACCATTCTTTTCAATTGATTCTATACCTGCAATCAAATCTTTAGTTGAAAATAATTTCGGGATTTCATTTCTCCCTCTTTATTCTATACAAGAAGAATTGAAACAAGGGAAGTTTAGAATTGTCGAATTAGAAAATTTCAAATTATCCTTACCCATTCGTATTTCCTCTAAGATGGATGAACAACTGACCCCATTGTTAAGAGATATCAAACAATTCTTTATTAAGTATTCTACAGATTATTTTAAAAAATATATCCTGTTTCATTAAGTAAAACATCTTAAATTAATATATAATTGAAAATATAATTTCATTTTAAAAGAGTTCTTTAATCATTCGATTAGAGATCTTTTTTTGATATAAGTATTACTAATATAGCATTAGTAGATTGAATGTAGTAATTGTTTATATATAAGAGATAATGATACATGGAAATATCAGTTGTGATTATATATATCTAATTGATAAATCATTGAAAAATAGATATTAAAGAAAGGAGAAAACGAAAATGGATGAAAAAACAATTGTAAGTCGTAGAAGAACAACAGAAACTAGTAAAAAAAGAAAACCTAAAATTAATCAAATACCAATTGCATTATTGGTTTTATTGGGTGCTATTGGAATTGGTATCTGGCTAAACACAAAAAGCTCAAATCTATTATTGTTTTGGGTAACTGGATTAGCTTTTGGGTTCATTTTACAAAGATCAAGATTTTGTTTTACAGCTTCTTTAAGAGATCCATATCTAACTGGTAGTACATCACTAACTAAAGCTGTGTTAATTGCCTTTGCATTAACAAGCATTGGGTTTGCTGCTATTCAATATGGAACTGGAGTTGAGCCATACATTGCACCTTTAAGTTTAGCTACAGTATTTGGTGCCTTTTTATTTGGTATTGGTATGGTTGTAGCGGGTGGTTGTGCATCAGGAACACTAATGAGAGTCGGAGAAGGGTTCGCAATGAACACTTTAGCTTTATTATTCTTCATTATTGGTTCATTAATTGGAGCATATCACACAGGTTGGTGGGATCTTAATTTTAGAATTGACGCACCACAAATTTCACTTTATTCAGGAGCCTTAGGTATTCTAGGTGGTGTATTGGTGAATTTAGCAATTATTGCAGCATTATATGTAGTAGCCCATAAATGGGGAAACAGAAAACAAAAATAAGAAAATAAAAGGAGAATTAATCATATGAGTAAAGAAGTCGTATTAGATTGTTTAGGAGAAGCTTGTCCAATTCCATTGGTAAAAGCAGAAAAAGCTTTAGCAAAATTAGCAAAAGGTGATGTTTTAATCGTTCAAGTTGATCATAGTTGTGCAATGAAAAATGTACCTGAATGGGCAATTAAAGGTGGACATAACGTAGAAATTGAAGAAGTTGAAGATGGTCAATGGGAAATCTTCATTGAAAAAGTATAATTAGACTCAAAAAAATAATGAGTTTTAAAAACTTATCAAAAGGAGGATAGTCTAAATGAAAAAATTCTTTGACAAAATCAAAAGTAACGAATTTTATAAAATGTGGTTTAAAGATGCACTACCATATGTAACTGGTGCTGTACTTTTATCCGTATTTCAAATAGTAACATATATTACGACTGGTAGCCCATGGGGCGTTTCAGGCGTATTTGCTGACTGGGGCGCTTGGATTTTTAGAGCTGTTGGCGGTTCAGTAGATAAATGGTATGCCTATAGTTCAGCTTCAGCTCAAGCAAAACTTGAAGCTGGAATCCTAAATAATGCAGGATCTTGGAGAAATATAGGAATTATCGCTGGTGCTTTATTTGCAACGTTGATGGCATCAGGATTTAAATTTAAAAAACTTAAATCATGGAAGCAAGTTATTGCTGCATCACTTGGTGGATTACTTATGGGTTATGGTGCAAAAGTTGCACTAGGCTGTAACATTGGTGCTCTATTTAGTGGTATTGCAGTTGGAAACGTGGCTGGCTGGGTTTTCGGAGTGTTCTTATTCCTTGGCGCAATAGTCGGTAGTAAATTATTAGTTAAGTTCTTTATGTAGAAAAGGAAGGAATATAAATATGGCGAAAAATATAGAACAATATGATGTAGTGATTATCGGAGGCGGCGCTTCCGGATTAACTGCAGGTATTTATTGTGGTAGAGCAAGATTAAAGACTTTAATCATTGAACAAGCACTTGTTGGTGGTCTAGCGACTTCTACAAGTGAAATCGCAAACTATCCTGGATTTCCTCAAGATATCTCAGGCAGTGAGCTTATGGCTTTGTTTCATCAACAAGCAAAGAAATTTGATGTAAATTTTAAATTAACAAATGTGAAGAGTGTTGATTTTTCAGGAAGTACAAAAATAGTTGAAACATTTAGAAC
>CAYJDZ010000138.1:0-3648 GCA_964368955.1 uncultured Mariniplasma sp. | reverse complement strand
ACAACACTTCTTTGCAAGTGTTTATGCGGATATTAGAAACTGGTAGATAGCTTAACACAAGCACAACAAAAAGGTACTTTTCAAATTGAAAAGTACCTTTTTTATATTTACTTTTTACAAATTTTATCTTTTTATTAATCTACGATTGGAAAGTTTTTATACCAACCATTTAATGTTGAACTCATACCAAAAGTAAGTGCATCAGCATCATATCCTAATGTTCTCAAAATTGCAGTTACTTGTGCTGCTGTTTGTCCAGAATAACAAGCAACTAGAAGTCTACCAGCAGGTAGATTTTTGAAATTTTCTTGCATCCCTTTTCCAAAAGGAATATTAACAGCGCCTTCGATATGACCTTTTTCAAAGTCTACTGCTGATCTCACATCAACTACTGTTATTTCTTTAGCATCGATTAACACTTTAGCATCTACTGAGCCAATCATGTGACTACCTGATACAGGAATTGCATTAAAGTAGCTCTTAACAAAATCAAGCATAAATGGATCAAACTTAGCTTTAGCATCCACTAACGTATTTGCTACAGTAGATACGCGTGTAGGATATTTAGTTGCTACTTCACCAATACTGTATCCAGATTTAACTGAATATGCATCAATACCTAATAGTCTTAGTAACGCAATTGTTTGCCCTGCTGTTTGTCCTGAATAACAATAAACATAAACTGGTTTATCTTTAGGAAGCATTGAAACTTTAGATGCCAAATCAGCACCAAATGACGCATTAACTGCACCTTCAACATGACCTAGATTATAATCTATTGCTGATCTAATACTTAAAATAAATGGATTTTCATTAGCATCTATTTTTACAAATAGATCATCCCATGAAATCAAATAAGAACCACTTACAGGGTATTCAGAAAAATATTTGTTAGCAGCGTTTGTTTTTAAAGACTTAACCCAACCATTTGAAGTTGCGCTCATGCCAAATGTTAATACATCTGCATTATGTCCTAAGGCTCTTAAGACAACAACTGTTTGTGAAGCTGTTTGACCTGAATAACAAGCGACAATGATTCTTCCATCGGGAAGATCTTTGAAATTTGCTTGCATCCCTTTACCAAAAGGTATATTAACAGCACCTTCAATATGACCAAGTGCAAAATCTGCAGCACTTCTGATATCAACAACTGATACATCACCAGCTTCAATTAGAGGTCTTGCATCATCAGCTGAAATCATATGATTTCCGCTTGTTGGGATTGCATTTAAGTAATCTTCAACAAACTTTAATGCTTCTTTATTAAAACTTGCTTTTGCATCTGGTAATTCATTAGCAGTTTTTGATATATATTCTGTGTGAGTTGCTGCCCCACCAACGTTAAATCCTGATTTTACTGAATAAGCATCAATACCTAATAATCTGAGTAAAGCAATTGCTTGTCCAGCTGTTTGACCTGAATAACAATAAACATAAACTGGTTTATCCGTAGGTAATAATTTTACTTTTGCAGCTAAATCTGCTCCAAAAGCTGCGTTATACGCACCTTCAATATGACCCAAATCATAATCTACTTTAGATCTCAAACTTAAGATGAATAAATCATCTCCTGCTTCTATTTTAGCAAATAGGTCAGTCCATGAAATTAAATTACTTCCTGCCTCAGGATATGTTTCAAAATAATTTAATGCAATGCTTTCTAGGCTTTCTTCTTTTTTACAACCTGTCATGAAACCAATTGCAAATACTAATAATAATACGAGTAATACTCTTTTAAACTTGTGCATATATGTAACCTTTCTTAGTTATAGTTTGTTTAATCTTAATTCTATCCGCCACATCCGCCACTTGGTGGAGGTGTAGTACCGCCAGTATCACCACTTGGTGGAGCTGGACTTTCAACATCAAAGTATTCTAACCATGCGCCGTCATATAATCTCACATCTTTAAAACCTGCATTTTTCAATGCAACATAAGTTTGTGCGGAACGGACACCTTTATGGCAATATACAATAACTTTAGTATCTGGAGATAATCCTTTTTTTAAATAAATCAATTGTATATTTTTAATTGATTGAAATTCACCATTTACATAATTATTTTCTGCGAAAAACAGGTGAATTGAGTTAGGAATTTTACCAGCTTTTAATTCATCAGCTGATCTTGCATCGATAATGATAACATCTTCATCATTACTAACGACTTTTAAGTAATCTAATGATACAATAATCTTCTTTTCTTTATCCCCAGCGACATAAGTTGCTAGAGGAAGAGTACTTGCAGTTTTGGTTGTTTCTGCTTTTGCTTCAACAAGTAAGTCATAGCCCCCACTAATAACTTTAACATTGAAGTTTCCAAACATATTTAATGTCCATAAAAATCTTGATGCATGCATATTTGAAGCTCTATCATAGACAATGAGCATATTTTTTTCAGTTAGACCTGCTGCACCCATGACTTGTTCAATTAAAACTGCTTCTGGTAACATATTTTCATATGGTTCATTAACAGTTAGGCTTTCAAAAGGTATATTGATTGCACCTTTGATATGCCCTTCTAAATATTCGGCATTAGAAGAAACATCAATCAAAATTGCATCTTTGTTTTCAATCATTTTCACTGCTTGTTTTGCAGTAACAATGAATTCGCCTGTTGGTCCAAAATCTCTTTTAGAACATCCAACAATAGGGAGAATCATGAATGCAACCATTATAAATAATAATATTTTCTTCACTATTTTCATTTCCTTTCCTTCATATTTGTTTATACATTTAAACTTGCAACTATTTTTTCTTTGCAAATATCATTACACATAATTTCATCAACTTTTCCGTCTTTAACAATAACAATTGAAGGAATTGTGGTGATTGGAAATCTAGAAGCTAATCCCATTGTTTTATAAGTATCAATTCTAAAGAAATTATATGATTTATTGCAACATTCAACTTCTTGAATCATTGATAGTTTTTCTCTTTGAAAAGGATCAACTGCGTTATAGATATAGACTACACAGTCATGTTTCATGATTTGTTCTTCAAAGATTTCAGTATCAGCAATGTATTTTTCAGCCATTACGCCAGCAGTTGCTGCATCTCCTACACATGTTGATACTTGACGTAAGAATTTATCTCTAACATCACCAGCAGCAAACACGCCTGGAACATTTGTTTCCATGTTTTCATTGGTTTTTACATAGCCGTTACCAGTCATATTTAAGATGCCCTTATAAATTGCTGTGTTAGGGACATATCCAATAAATAAGAAACATGTTGGTGTATCTATTGTTTGTAGTTTTCCAGTTTTTAAATTCTTTAAAACTACTTGTTTTAATTCTCCATCACCTTTGTACTCGTGAATTGCAGTATTCCATAAGAATTCCATCTTAGGATTAGCAAGAGCAGCAGCTCTAGCAGTTTCGTTACAATCCATTTTGCCTTCGTCATGAATAACAGACACTCTAACTTTTTTAGCAAACTTAGTTAAGAAAATACCTTCTTCAATTGCTGAATCTCCAGACCCAACAACTAAAATTTCTTTGTCAATGTTCGCAGCAGCGTCACAAGTTGCACAAAATGCGATACCTTTTCCTAAAAACTGTTCTTCTGTTTCAACACCTGTCACTCTAGGTTTAGATCCATTAGCAACAATGACAGCTTTCGCTTCATATGTTGTTCTAAATGTTTCAAC
>CAYJDZ010000137.1:0-3707 GCA_964368955.1 uncultured Mariniplasma sp. | reverse complement strand
AATATAAGTTATAATATTAATATCAATGATAATTAAATAAGCGATGTAAACCTTATAATGGGGCATAAAAGACTACTACTTTATAATAAATCTGATAAGATTTTAGAGTTTATTTCTTAAATCATCGATAAAAATCAAAAGGAGAAAAAAAATGAAGAAAGTTTTAATTTTTTTAATGATTCTTGTCGTAGGATTTACACTACACGCATGTAAGGATGAAGCATTAGATGTTACTGAATTAAAGATCACATTTGTGCCATCTAGAGATCCAGCAGCAATTCTAGAATATGTTGAACCACTAGAACAAATGCTTAAAGACAAACTTATTGAAAAAGGGTTTAAAAACCTAGTCACAGTAAAAGTCGAAGTATCTGCAACATATGAAGCTGCAGGTGAAGCACTAGATGCTGGAACAACTGATGTTGCATTCCTTCCTGGTGGAACATATGCACTTTATAGTGGTGATGGAAATATCGAAGTTATTCTTGCCTCTACTAGAGCAGGTTTATCTAAAGATTCTGCATCTCCAAAAGATTGGAATGACGGAAAAGAAACTCTTCCTACTGATACACAAGTTACGTATTACCGTTCGTTAGTTGTAGCTGGTCCATCCGCAAAGGGTAGAGAACTAGCAGCTAAAGTAAATGCTGGCGAAGCATTAACTTGGGCAGACTTAAATAGTGCTAAATGGGGTGTTCAAGGCGCAACATCATCAGCTGGTACTGTTTATCCATCAGTATTCTTACAACAAAATTATCAAAAACTTGTTACAGATTTAACAAATCAAGCTCCAACTGGTAGTTATGGTAATTCACTTGCTGGTTTAGCTGCAGGCACATATGATGTTGTCTCAATGTATGCTGATGCTAGAAGAGATTATGCTGCAAACTGGATTTCATCAGCTGAAGGTGGATACAATCGTACTAAATCAGTATGGGAAGAAACAGATGTTATTATTGTAACCCCTGGAATCTTCAATGACACTATCTCGATTTCTAATAAAACTGTTAGCAAAGCTTTAAAAACTGCACTTCAAGAAGCTTTTATTGAATTAGTAGCTACTGAAAAAGGTTTAGCAATATTTGCAGTATATAGTCATACTGGATATGCAATTGCAACAGATAAAGATTATGAAGCAGCAAGAATAGCACAAAGTATCGTATCTAAATAATAAATTTAACTTTTTACAGATAATAATATCTAGGAAGGCTAGGCTTAACCCTAGCCTTTCTTTAACATTTAGGAGTGATTGGATGATAAAATTTGAAGATGTAACAAAACAGTATGGAAATGGAACGATTGCATTAAGAAATGCGAATTTGACAATTGAGCAAGGTGAATTTGTTGCGATTATCGGCTTAAGTGGAGCAGGTAAATCAACTTTAATTAGACTTGTCAATAAAATGATTGAACCGACTTCTGGAAAGTTAGAAGTGAATGGTGTCATTGTTGACTCAAATTTAAAAGGGAAAGCCTTACGTAAATTTAGAAGACGGATTGGCATGGTTTTTCAATCATTTAATTTAATTGAAAGAACAACAGTTTTAAAAAATGTACTATCTGCAAAAGTAGCTGATAAAGGTTTTTTTGCTTCTTTATTTGGATATTACTCTAAAAATGATTATCTAGATTCACTAGAGGCTCTTAACAATGTTGGTATTCTTGATAAGGCTTATATTAGAGCAGATCAATTATCTGGTGGACAAATGCAACGTGTTGCTTTATCAAGAACACTTGCACAAAATCCAACAATCATATTAGCTGATGAACCTGTAGCCTCATTAGATCCTGTTACAGCAAATATGATTATGACCGATTTTAAACGTATCAATGAAAAGTTTAATATAACAATTATTGCTAACATGCACCATGTGGATGTTGCTTTAAAGTTTGTTAATAGAATCATTGGAATTCATGAAGGTAAAGTTGTTTTTGATGGGCCTTCAAACTTAGTTACAGAAGAAATTTTAAAGAAGATTTATAACAGAGAGTTAAGTGATGATGACATCATGTTCAAAAAAGGGTAATGCCTATGAAAAAGGAGAAAAAAAAGTCTTTGTTCATAGAGAAAACTAAAGCAGTTTTCAGCAATATATTTAAACCATATGTTTCAACAAAGGCGAGAACCTACGAAACTAAAGAGTTTAAAGTAGTTGCTCCATATCCATTCACACTTTATATTTTAGCAATTCTAATTTACATCTTCATCGTCGCTTTAGATGTAGCGAATGTTAATTTAGGGTTATTCTTTTCTAATTTTTCTAACATGGGACGTATTGTTGGGAAATTAGTCAAACCTAATTTTTCATATACACCAAGAATGATAGGACCACTATTAGATACATTTAAGATATCTATCGCTGGAACGCTTATCGGTGCTTTTTTAGCAGTCCCTTTTGCGATACTGTCTTCATCAAATATTGTAAAAAATCCTTACATATATACTCCAGTGAGATTTGTTATGTCATTAATTAGAACGATTCCAGTTTTAATTTATGCAGCAATCTTAATGTTTGTTGTTGGTATGGGATTTTTAGCAGGGATGATTGCCTTATCAATTTTTACATTTACAATTATTACAAAAATGCTTTATGAGAGCATTGAAACTATTGATATGCTCCCTTATGAAGCAATTGAATCAACAGGTGCAACAAAATTTCAAGCAATGCGAACAGCTGTTGTTCCCCAAGTTTTTGGGAACTACATTTCTATAGTTTTATATAACTTTGAAATTAACATTAGAAGCGCTTCTATACTAGGGTTTGTTGGCGCTGGTGGAATTGGGATCTTATTAAACGATCGTATTGGTTGGCGTAAATATGAGGATGTTGGCATGATTTTACTTGTATTATTTGTTGTTGTATTAAGTATAGAAACACTGTCAAGATTTATAAGAAAGAGGTTAAACTAATATGACTAGAGATCTCTTGGTTATTGAGGCTTACGAAAAAAGACCTAAAACATTTTTATTCAAAATGTTAGTTGCTCTAGTTTTAGCCTTATTGTTTTACTGGAGTGTTAAAGATATAAACTCCAATATGATTAGTGAAACAGGATTAGGGATTGCAAAGAATATTTTTAGAGGACTTGCAAATCCATCTTGGGAAAAAATATTTTCATTTAAAAATTATCATGTTCCATATCTAATGTATGAAACAGTTATGGTTGCATTTCTAGGGACTTTAATAGGAACTATGATTGCAATACCCCTTAGTTTTTTAGGAAGTAGAAATATTACGAGTAAGTATGTTGCATTCTTTGTAAATGTTATTGTTGTCTTAATAAGAACTCTTCCATTCTTTGTAATTGGCTTAATTTTTATTAGAGTTGTTGGACCAGGTTTATTTGCGGGCGTCCTCACTATTGGATTCACCTCGACAGGGATGATTACTAAATTATATACTGAATCAGTTGAAGACATGGATAAAGGTATAATTGAAGCACTAGATTCTACTGGAGCAACTATCTTACAAAAAGTAAGATCAGGTATCATTCCACAATTATCTGCAAACTTTATATCTCATTCACTTTACAGATTTGATATTAACGTTAGAAATGCAATTGTTTTAGGACTTATTGGTGCTGGTAGATTAGGGTTTGATTTAAGAGCTGCGATTGGTAACTTTAGATTTAGAGATGCCGCTGCTTACTTATGGGGCATTATTATCGTAGTCTTATTTATTGAATTCACCTCTGCAGCGATTAGA
>CAYJDZ010000136.1:0-3713 GCA_964368955.1 uncultured Mariniplasma sp. | reverse complement strand
TAATGAGTATGTATCTTCATTTCGGACAAATATCAAGCTTAGAGATTCTTGAACGTCTTTATTTAGCGCTTGACCAACAACAAATAGATGGGGCTTCATTTGATCAATACATCGAACAATTATTAATTAGAAGAGAATTAGCTTTTAATTATGTTTTTTATCATGAAGGTTATGATACATTTGAAACCATGACAGAAAATTGGGCTTATCAAACGATGAATGCTCACGAGTTTGACCACAAAGATTATCTTTACGAAATTAAAGATTATGAGTCTTTTGAAACACACGATATCTATTTTAACGCAGCTATGAAACAAATGGTTAAAACTGGGTATATGCATAATTATATGAGAATGTATTGGGCTAAAAAAATCATTGAATGGTCACCTTCATTTAAGATAGCATTTAACAATATCTTGTATTTAAATAATAAATATTTTATCGATGGTAGAGACCCTAATAGCTATGCAGGTGTTGCGTGGTGTTTTGGTAAACATGATAGAGCATGGACAGAAAGAAAAATTTTTGGTAAAATAAGATACATGAATGATAAAGGATTGGAAAGAAAATTCAACATCAAACAATACATAGACCAAATGAATAGCTTATAAAGATCAAAATTTGATTTGGAAATGACATTTTGACATGAATATGAAGGAATTATCAAACTTATTTGTGTTATGATTAATCTACAAATAACGAGGTGATACCATAATGTTTTTTGAAATTCAAAAAAACTTACTCTCGATCATCGTCTTACTCATTTTATTTATTAGCTTAATGCGTCAATTAAATTGGAAAGAGTATATAAACCAAATATTTTTTTATTTGATTTGGTTTAATATTATATTTCTTGCTCTTGATTCAATAATCACGATGACAAACGGTAACACTTCAATGATCTCTCAAGTTGGATTATATATTAGTGTAGGTTTTTATTTTGCCCTAACACCAATTCTTGGATTATTATGGTTATTTTATACCGATATCACAATATTTCAATCTAAGGAAAGATTACTTAAATTATCTTATCTTCCCGTCGCTATTTTTGTGGTTAACTTAGGTTTGGTTATCACAAGTTATTTTACGAACATAATTTTTGAAATAACAAGCGAAAATTTATTAATCAGAAGTACCTACTTTTTTCTACCTTTTGTCCTTAATTCGATAGTATTCATGTATACCATATTCCATGTTTATGCCAATAAAGATAAGATTAGAAAAAAAGAATATATTCCTTTGCTAGCATTTGGACTTCCACCTTTTATTTCTGGAGTTGTATATTTATTTTTTAAAGATATAAATTTTATATGGAATAGTTTTGTTGTCTCACAACTACTTATTTATATCTACATTCAATCAAAGATTACAAGTACCGATTTTTTAACCGGTTTATTAAACAAAAGAGAATATGAGTTTATCGTTAAACAACTCTCTTCAAATAAACCTAAAAACTTGGAAATATTAGGTATTATGATTGATATTAATAACTTTAAAAGGATTAATGATGTCTATGGACACAGGGTTGGGGATGAAGCTTTAATTTCTACCTCTGATTTGCTAAAATCAGCAGTTAGAAAACAAGATTATGTCTTTAGGGTAGGTGGAGATGAATTTGTTGTTATCTTGCTCAGTGATGAGAAAAACAAGGTCGATCAAGTTATCCAACGGATACATCAAATTTTAGATCAATTTAATCAAACGGATACTTATGAATTTGATTTAAGTTTCAGCATTGGCAAGGGGACCTATGATGATCAGAAACACAAAGATTTAAACCACTTTTTTGATCATTTAGATGAAATGATGTATGCTCAAAAAAAAGCTTTTAATCAAATAAACGAAGATGGCAGGTAAATCCTGTCTTTTTTTTGCTCTTTATAAAGCATTTTATAATGTTTATGATATTATTTGACATAAAATATCATTAAACTATAATGAAACTGAAAGACTAAATCACAGGAGACTTATTCATGCCAAGAAGAAAAATATATAAGACCCATGATCGTGCAACGCTTGCAGACCTTATATATGGTCAAAAAGCTAAAGTTATAAAATTAAATACGGAAGATAAAGCCTTAAGAAGAAGGCTTTTAGATATGGGAATTACTGAAGGCGTTCAAGTGAAAATCAAGAGGATTGCCCCACTTGGAGATCCTTATGATATTGAACTTAGAGGGTATGAATTATGCTTAAGAAAGCGTGATTTAAGCTTTATCGATGTTGAGGTTATCTCATGAAAGTAGCGCTCATTGGCAATCAAAACTCAGGAAAAACGACGCTATTTAATCTACTTACGGGTCATAATCAAAAAATAGGGAATTGGCCAGGCGTAACGATAGAAAGAAAAGAAGGCCGCATTCGGTCAACTGACTTCGAGATTATTGATCTACCAGGAATTTACTCTTTAAGTCCTTATACAATAGAAGAAGAAATTTCAAGAAAATATTTATTTGAAGAAAATGTCGATCTTATTTTAAATATCTTAGATTCTACAAATTTAGAGAGATCGCTTTATTTAACAACACAACTCTTAGAACTAGATATCCCTGTGGTTGTCGCACTTAATATGAGTGATATTGCCATGCAACGAGGGATTCAAATTGATTATCAGTATTTAGAAGAAAAACTAGATACAACAATGATTCCTATTTCAGCATTGAAAAAGACAGGAGTTTTTGATTTAATCCAAGTGATTAAATCAGGAAACTACAGAAAAAATAACTATCACCATATTTATGACCATGAACTAGAGGGATGCCTAAATAGATTAGAAACAGAACTTGCTCATGATCATAAAAGATATATCGCGATTAAATTATTAGAAAACGATGATGCGTTTCAAACGTTTCATCAAAATGGATCTCAGGATTTAGTGAATACCTTATGTGTAAGATATAACAGAGATATGGAACAAGTGATTGCTGATGAGAGATATCGCTATATAGAAATATTAAGAGATGAAGCCATTAAATCTCAAAAAGAAAATATGACGTATACGGATAAATTAGATCGTATATTTTTAAACCGTTATTTAGCAATTCCTATATTTATTTTAATTATGTTTTCTGTCTATTATTTAGCAGCTGGACCTTTTGGGTCCATGACAGTGGACTTTGTGGCTAAATATATGAGCATATTTAGCGAGTGGCTATCTGATTCGTTAACGAGTTGGGGAGCATCAGATTGGTCTAAAAGTTTAGTTGTTGATGGCATGTTAGCAGGTGTGGGTGCGATTTTAACATTTTTACCACAACTCGCAATTTTATTTTTACTCATCTCATTTCTAGAGACTACTGGATATATGAGTAGAATCGCATTTTTCTTAGACAGAGTCTTTCAAAAAGTAGGATTATCGGGTAAATCTTTAATTCCTTTTATTATCGGAAGTGGATGTAGTGTTCCAGCGATTATGTCAGCAAGAACCATTCATGATGAGACTGAAAAGAAAATGACGATTTTATTAACACCATTTGTTCCATGTAGTGCAAAACTACCCATCATTGTTTTATTTGCAGGATATTTCTTTGGGGATTATTCAGGACTTGTGAGCGCATCACTTTATTTCTTTGCGGTGATTGTCATCATCATGTCAGCCTACATTATGAAAAAGATATTATTTAAAGATAAAATATCAAGTTTTATTTTGGAACTTCCAAATTATAAATTACCAAATTTTAAATATATATTTAAAGAAGTATTTGATAAAGTGC
>CAYJDZ010000135.1:0-3723 GCA_964368955.1 uncultured Mariniplasma sp. | reverse complement strand
TTTTCATACAATATAGATTATTCTATATTTAAAGATGATATTGATATCAAGAAAACAATTACGCTTCTTCAGTATTTTCTAGATCGCTACTCTGAAGATATACTCAATAAATATATTAAAAAGAAAGAAGAACTTGATTTAGAACACGTAAATCAAGAATTAAAAACATACTTGAATCTTTATCGACAAGGATTTTATAAATCTTCACAAAAAGATACTAAAAAATAAATAGGAGGCAACAAAATGATTACCGTAAAAAACTTAACTCACAATTACCATAAAGATGGAAAGCCAGCAGTTAATAATATTAGTTTTGAAATAAAAGACGGAGAGACTTTTGGGTTTTTAGGCCCTTCTGGGGCAGGGAAATCAACCACTCAAGGTATTTTAACAGGACTTTTAAAGTTACAACAAGGAGAAGTTACAGTAGCGGGTTACGATATGCATAAAGTTCAAAATGAACGGTTTAACAAAATTGGAGTTTCTTTTGAACAATCAAACATCTATAGCAAACTCACTGCTTATGAAAACTTAAAGTTTTATGCAGATTTATTTGATGTTCCTACAAGAGATCCTCATGAACTTATTAAACTTGTGGGCCTAGAAGGTCGCCAAAACGATCGCGCTGGAGATTTCTCAAAAGGCATGAAACATCGTCTAACATTCGCAAGATCAATGATCAATAATCCTGAAATATGGTTTTTAGATGAGCCAACTACAGGGCTAGATCCTGCAATAGCTGCAGATATCAAAGATATTATTAAAGAAGAAAAAGCCAAAGGGACAACTATATTTTTAACAACGCATAATATGTTTATCGCGGATGAGCTTTGCGATAGAGTTGCCTTTATCATTGATGGAGAGATTAAATTAATTGATACACCAAAAAACTTAAAACTTCAATATGGGAAAAAACTTGTTGAAGTCGAATATTTAAAAAATGGCAAATCAATCATTGAAACGTATAAGACCATTGATGATGCTGATCGTGAAAAACTAGCAACCATCATCAAAGAAAACGAAATTATATCTATGCATTCAAAAGAAGCTACCCTAGAAGAAATCTTCATCACAGTTACGGGTAGGGGGCTAATCTAGCATGAAATTGTTAAGTACTTATTTAAAAGAAATGAAAATTGCGTCACGAGGTTTTTATTTCTATATTGAGATATTTATTGCGATACTCTTGTTAGTCATTGCACTGGTTGCGATTAAAGAGTTTCCAAATAGTAAAGCAAAAGAGTATGTATTCTATGATATGACAGAAGTAGAGTATGATCTATTATTAAGCGCACAAGTTGATCTAGATTATATTAATCAAATTGAAGATAGCAAGCTTACATTAAAGGTAGCTTCATTTGAAGTTTTAGATAAAGAATCTGATCAAGTCATTAGTTATTCATTTGATACTAAAAAGATCATTACGGTTCCAACACTGCAAGTTATCAATGTGGATACCAATCAGATTCTCAAGACTTTATATATCATTTCAAATAAAGATGATTTATTAAGGTTATCCATGGAAACAGGGAATTCTGGATCGATCGTTTCAATCAATGATTTAGGTAAAACTACCTACACATATATCATTCAAGGATATGAGACAGAACGGTATTCTAATTTCTTATATCTTACGAGTGCTCTTGATTCATCTCTGATTGCAGGTGAACTAGCTGATCAAGATATCGTAGAAATTGGATCAGCTAATCGTCTATCAAATAGAGAAGCGATTGTTCCAATATTTGTCGTATTTGCAGGTTCACTGATGGGATTTTTCATTGTTATTGCATATTTGTTTTTAGACAAAGGTCAAGGTGTTATTAAGGCTTTAGCAGTTACACCAACATCTGTATGGAGTTATTTATTAAGTAAAACATTTGTCATATTAACAACTGTCACTATTTCCTCTAGTATTGTTGTAATTCCTATTATGGGTTTAAAGCCAAATTATTTCTTATTTTATTTGTTCTTGTTGATTACAACTTTTGCCTTTTCAGCTTTAGGTTTATTAATCGCAAGCTTCTTTGATTCAATAAGTAAAGCCTTTGGCGTCTTATATATGCTTATAATTGCCCTTATCATTCCAGCAATCTCTTATTATAATAGTAGTTTTGATCCACTATGGATTAAGTTTTTCCCAACATATCCTGTTTTACAAGGGTTTAAGATGATACTGATGGGACAACCCAATTGGGCATATATATCCATATATGCGAGTGTATTTCTTGTAGCTGGTTTTGGCATTTTAACATTTGCCAATATAAGATTCAAGAAGACACTTACAATATAGGGAGGTATTTTAAATGATAAAAAAAATATTTAGAATCTTTTCTAAAGAAACAAAAGTAGCTCTACGAGATGGTATGATGATTATTATCTTAGTTATGCCTGTGTTATTAGCATTTGGGATAAAACTATTTACCCCAAGCATAACCGACGCATCCATTAAAATCGCTTTATTAGAAACGGATACTATAGAACATATTGATTATTTAGAACAATATGTTCAAGTTGAACTGTTTAAAGATTTAGAAGCATTAGAAAAAAGAATCAATAAAAATGATGACATCATTGGATATCTTAAAACTCAAAATGGATATCAAATTGTTATTGAGGGCAATGAGATTGAAGGTTTAATTGATTATGCAAAACTTTTAAATGTCTATTATGCAAATGGTGCTAGTGAGGCGACATCTACCGCAGAAATCTTATCTTTACAAAAAGAGGATTCACCATTAGTTGCTGTTTTAACAAATATGTTGATCTTAATGATTGTTATGCTAGCAGGCATGGTTATCTCACTATCGATTGTTGAAGAGAAGAAAGATAAAACAATTAGTGCAATCAATGTATCACCTGTATCTCAAACAAGCTTTATCATTGGGAAAGTTTTATTAGGTGGAATTTCTTCTTTAGTTTCGATTATCCTATCTCTATTGATTTTAGGATATGCAGATATTAATTGGTTAATGCTTATATTAGTTGGTGTAAGTTCAATGTTTTTAACTTTCATCATTGGATTTCTACAAGGTTTAATTTCTGAAGATGTCATTGAAGCGGCAAGTGGTGTTAAGTTAGTGATGATCCCAATGGCAGGTTCAATAGCTGGGTATATGTTGCTTTCAAGTAAATGGCAATGGACGATGTATTGGTCACCATTTTACTGGACCTATAAAGCAAATGATTTAATTTTGGCACAAACTGGTGATTGGAAGACGATCTTATTAAGTGTTACAGCAGTTATTGTTTTAACAGCTTTAGTTTATCTCATCACATTTCCTAAGATTAGAAAAGGTCTTAGTTAAGAAAAAAATAGAAAAGGAGAACATAAAATGGGTATTGGTTATTTATTAGGTGCAATTGCAGCATTTACCTATGCTGGATTAGTTGGTTATTTTGGTGGCATTAAACGTAAGCAAGGTATTCTTAAAATGGTGAAAGCCAAATTAGGGAAAAAGATGAGTGATAAAGCAGCAACAAATTGGTGTATCGGAGTGAGCATATTGATGTTAGCTTTAGGGATATTTTTAATTATATTTGGAATTATTCAAGGATAAGTAGCTTACTAATAAAATATAGATCAAGATATGCCCTATAGAAATTTTCTTCTATAGGGCTTTTACTTTAGAGTGAATATAATCAAATCACTTAAAATTCAGCATATTTCACACATTTTTGATTAATCATATATCTAAAGTAGTTTTATAGCTATTTGTATTTACT
>CAYJDZ010000134.1:0-3761 GCA_964368955.1 uncultured Mariniplasma sp. | reverse complement strand
TGTTTAATTAATTTTGAGATTTCTACGACAATAATGGGCAGTAATACTAATCCGATAATAATTAACCATTTATCAAAAGACAATGATGTAATACCAAAGATTTCTTGAGTAAATGGAACAAATACAACAAACAGTTGCAAAGCCATACTTGCAAATAAAGCGTAGTAGATATATTTATTATGCTTTAATTTGAAGATAGAAAATGTTTGACTTCTTACATTAAATGCATGAGCTAGTTGAGATAATGCTAAGACAATAAAAGTCATCGTTTGTGCTGTCATCATTTTATCTGCTCTTAGAGGGCTTGATTCTAAATACCAACCAATTGTATAAGCTCCAAAAGAGATTAAACCTAAAAGAAGTCCTTGAAATGCGATTTTCTTACCTAAACCATCTGCGAATATAGATTTTTTAGCATCTCTAGGAGGAAGGTCCATGATGTTTTCTTCTTTTGGTTCTAGACCTAAAGCGATTGCCATTAAGGAATCAGTGACAAGGTTGACCCATAATATTTGAACTGCTGTAAGCGTTGTGACTCTACCGCTAAAGATGAGGATGCCTAGGGTAGTTCCTAAAAAGATAGTAATGATTTCTCCGATATTGCAGCTAAGTAAGAAGTGGATGGCCTTTTTAATATTGGCAAAGATTGTTCTCCCTTCACTGACTGCATTGACGATTGTTGAAAAATTGTCGTCTGTCAAAACCATATCAGCAGCACCTTTGGCTACTTCAGTTCCAGTAATACCCATCGCAATTCCGATATCAGCTCTTTTGATTGACGGAGCATCATTGACACCATCTCCAGTCATCGCAACAACTTTTCCAGCTTTTCTCCAAGCATCAACAATTCTGACCTTATTTTGAGGACTTACACGTGCATAGACTCTAATGCTTTCTAATTGTTCATCAAATGCATCATCGCTTAGTTTATCTAATTGTTTACCAGTGATCGCAATTTCCGTTTCTGATAAAATCTTTAAATCTCTTGCGATCGCAACAGCCGTGTTGATGTGATCACCTGTAATCATTATGGTTTTAATACCGGCTTTATTACAAAGAGCAATTGCATCTTTAACCTCTGGTCTTGCTGGGTCAATCATACCAACTAAACCTAAAAGGGTTAAATCATTTTCTAGGTCATCTGAAGTTAAAGATTTTAGTTCAAGAGACTTATCAATCTTTTTATAGGCAACCGCTAAAACGCGCAGCGCTTGATCGGATAAGTCTTGATTTGCTTGAATGTAGGAATCAACGTTAAATAATTCTTGATTTTCAACAGAAGTTGTCCTGTTAAAGATTACATCAGGAGCACCTTTAATAACAGCGTATCGACCATCTTTAAAATCATGAATGGTTGTCATCATTTTTCTTTCAGAATCAAAGGGAAGTTCATAGAGTCTTTTATTTTTGCTGATTAGTTCAATTGGATTTTTCTTTAAGATAATGGCAAGATCTATAAAAGCAATTTCTGTTGGATCACCAATTTTAACGAACTCTTCATCTTTTAAAGCTACTTTAGTATCATTACACAAACTACCCATTAAAGCGAGTTTATCGATGCTAGGGTTAGATTTAGTTTTTTGATTGATATCAAAAATCTGATCATTTATGTATACTTTAGTGACAGTCATTAAGTTTTGTGTAAGAGTTCCTGTTTTATCTGAACATATAATGCTTGTTGAACCGAGGGTTTCAACAGCAGGAAGAGTTCTAATGATTGCTTCTTTTTTAACTAGATTTTGCATACCTAAAGCAAGAACAATTGTAATAATTGCAGGTAGCCCTTCAGGAATAGCAGCAACTGCTAGAGCAATAGAAGTTAATAAAGCTTCTTTCCAAACTTCAAAAGACGCACCTCCATCAAATGCGTATGCTTCGATGATAGTGATTGCGAAAATAACAAAAGTGATCCCTAGTGCAATAAAAGCTAAGGTTTTACCAAGCTTTGCCATACTTTCTTGAAGAGGAGTTTCCTCATTTTTTGTTTCACTAAGCATAGTTGCGATCATGCCTAATTCAGTTTTCATACCGATGCTAGTAACAATCGCTTGACCTCTACCATAAGTAACAACAGTACCCATGAATCCCAGGTTTGTTCTATCTCCTAATGGGACATCTTGGTCTATGATTGGCTCTGTTGTCTTTAAGACAGGAACTGGTTCACCAGTTAGAGTGGACTCATCAGTTTTTAAGTTTATGGATTCAACGATTCTAACATCTGCTGGAATGTAATCACCAGCATCTAAGATGACGATATCGCCAACTACGATTTGTTTAACATCAATTAAAATTTGTGTGCCATCTCTTAATACTTTGGCTTGAGGAGAAGACATTGCCTTAATAGATTCTAGGGCTTTTTCAGCTTTAGCTTCTTGAAAAAGTCCTAAGAAAGCATTAATTAAAACAATTGCTAAGATTAGAAAACCTTCAGAGATTTCATTAGTCACAAAAGATAATATGGATGCAGCTAATAAGACGTAGATCATAAAATCATTAATTTGATCGAAAAATCTTAAAAACCAGTTTCTTTTTTTAGTTTCATCTAATTGATTGAGTCCATATTGTTCTCTTCTAAGAGTAACTTCCTGCTCACTTAAACCTTTCTCAATATTTGAGTTAAGTTCAGTTATTATTTTATCTATGCCTATTTGATAGGGTTGTTTTTCCATAGTAGCTCCTTTAAGTTTCTCTTTAGTAAACATTTTATCATATATTTGTCAGCAATTAAACGAAGCTACTTATAAAAAGTTGAAAGATGACTTTTGTTATCAATTTTTTTAAAGTATAATAACTATATAGACAGGAGATGATTTTTGTGGCATTTTTACAAATTCAATTTAAATCGAGTTCACTAGATATGAATGTTTCAGCAAATGTTTTGTATCCTGAAAATGTAGACAAGAAAAAGAATATTAGAGTTCTATATTTACTTCATGGATATACAGGGCATTACATGGATTGGATGAGACTAACATCGATAGAAAGATATGCATCAAAATATCAAATATGTGTTGTGATGCCATCAGCTTTTAATAGTTATTATACAAATAATGCTTATGGTGTAAAATATTTTGATTTTGTAGCACTCGAACTTCCAAAAATGATTGAAAACATGTTTCAAGTTTCTAAAAAAAGTGAAGATAGATTTGTAGCAGGACTTTCAATGGGTGGATATGGGGCTTTAAAAATTGGATTAACTTATCCTCATAAATATCATAAAATGGCAAGTTTTTCAGGAGCGATTGATGTCGATCGACTCTTTGAAGCAAACAATGATAATCCAAAACGTAAACAATTTTTGAGTGCTTTTAAAAAAATGCCTATAAAAGGCACTAAAAATGATATCTATTTCTTATTTGATCGAGCAATCAAGAAAAATAAAATTCCTGGATTATATATCGCATGTGGAACAGAAGATTCTTTTTATGAAGATCATTTAAAATTAAAGAATTATTTAGATACAAATCAAATTCCATATGTAAATAATGAAAAAAAAGGCCAACATGAGTGGCGCTTATGGGATGTATTTATTGAAGATGTATTATCATGGATGTTTGAATAAAAGTGACTCTATTGAGTTACTTTTTTAATAATGTCATTAAATAATGAGTAAATACTTTTTCCCAAGGATAGGTTTTATCCTTGCTATTTGTTTCAATGTAGAAAATATTTTGAATTAATTTGTCTTCTAATGTAGTTTTTAAATTTTGGCTATTACTTAAATGAATTTTATTGAATTTAGATCTGCTTTTAAATTCATT
>CAYJDZ010000133.1:2258-3766 GCA_964368955.1 uncultured Mariniplasma sp. | reverse complement strand
GAAGATAAAGCAGTTGAGTTTTTAAACGATAAAGTTTTATCTATTGAAGAAGCAATCGAAGGAGCTAAATATATTATTGCTGAAATGATATCTGATGATGCAAACTATCGAAAATCATTGAGAGCTGAAATGGTTAAGATTGGTGTTATTTCAACATCGGTTAAGAAAAATGCTGAAGATGAAAGAAAAGTATATGAGATGTATTATGATTACTCTGAGCCAGTTAAACATGTTAAACCTCATAGAATTTTAGCAATCAATCGTGCAGAAAAAGAAAAAGTAATTACCGTAAAAATTGATTTAGACAAAGAAGGAATGGCTTCTTATCTAGGGAAAAAAATTATCAAAAAAGAAGGATCTCCTGCGACTCCTTTTATTAAAGATGCGATAGATGATGCGATTAAGCGCCTCATCTATCCTTCACTAGAAAGAGAAGTTAGAAGCGAATTAACTGATAAAGCCGAAGAACAAGCGATTGACGTTTTTGCTGATAACTTGCAAAAATTACTGCTACAACCTCCTCTAAAGGGTAAAGTTGTCTTAGGAGTTGACCCAGCATTTAGAACAGGATGTAAATTAAGTGTGTGTAATGCCCAAGGAACTGTTCTAGAAAAAGGTGTAATTTACCCCCATGAAAAAACTAGAGGTGGAACGATTACTGATCAACAAGTAGATAGTTCTAAACGAGAGTTAATTCGTATGATTCATAGATATAAGGTTGAAGTTATTGCTATCGGAAATGGCACAGCAAGTAGAGAAACCGAAAGTTTTGTTGCTGACTTAATTAAAGAGTTTCAAATGAAGGTTCAATATGTAATTGTCAATGAAGCAGGAGCTTCAGTCTATTCAGCAAGTGAACTTGCAAGAGAAGAGTTTCCAGATTTTAGCGTTGAAGAAAGATCTGCAGCATCGATTGCAAGACGACTTCAAGATCCTTTGTCAGAATTAGTTAAAATAGATCCTAAAAGTATTGGGGTTGGTCAATATCAACATGATGTCGCACCTAAAAAATTAAATGATAGTCTAAACTTTGTCGTTACACAAGCAGTTAACAATGTCGGTGTAAACGTGAATACCGCTAGTAAAGCATTATTAATGTATGTTTCGGGTTTAAATAAAACAAGTGCAGAAAACATTGTTAAGTATCGTGATAAAGTGGGTAAGTTTAATAATAGAGAAGATATCATTAAAGTGCCTAGACTGGGTGAAAAATCTTTTGAACAAGCAATTGGATTCCTTCGTATTCCTGAAAGTGATGAAGCACTTGATGTGACTTCAGTCCATCCAGAGAGTTATCCTGTAGCAAAAGAAATCATGAAAAGATTTAATCTAACTGGAGATATGTTTGGTAAAGATGAGGTAAGACTCATTGTTGAACATATGGATAGAACAAAACTTCAACAAGACCTAAACGTTGACCAATACACATTAAGTGATATATTAGATGCATTTATTGCACCTATTAGAGACCCACGTGATCAATTTGCTCAACCACTTTTAAGAAGTGA
>CAYJDZ010000133.1:0-2158 GCA_964368955.1 uncultured Mariniplasma sp. | reverse complement strand
GGAGTAACAGAAGTAAGCACAAGTGTAGGATTCTTAGCATAATCACCATACTTAACGCCTGTCATTGGGTTGAATGCAGCATCTTTAACAATTTCAGCATCATCAACATAAATCATTGGTGCAACTGTATCTTTAGCATAACCGATTAATGTAAGAGATACATCATCAAAATAGATTGCAGTTGCTGCACTACGTTCTGGTTTATCTGCTTCAATAAGACCTAAGAATAGACCAAATTTAACATCAGCATGACTACGGTTTTGGTTTGTAAGATATACATTGTATGTAGCCCATTCAGTAGTTAATGCGACTATTTCAAAGTCTAATACTGACCAGTTTGTTGATTCTTCAAATGATGCTCTAATATCTCTAGCAACATCTGCTTTAGCTTTAAATGATAAAAGGTAAGTTTGTCCAAGTTCGGATTTAAATCCATTTTTTTGAAAGAATTGAATTGAGTGAGGAACAGTACCTACAAAAGTAACATCAATTTTGATTGCCCCACTAACAAATTCGTGTGCATTCCATGTACCAGTACCAGTACCAGCTTTAAGTGTCCAACCCATATTAGCATCTAAATTTGTAATAGGAGTTTGAGCTTCAAAGTCACCATCAGTTAAAACGATTCTTGATGTTAACATATCGACTGCTTCAACAACACTAACAACTCTTAAATGAGTAAGCTTATTGCCTGCAGCATCAGTTAATTCATAAGTTAAAGTGTAATTGCCTACTGTCATATGATCAACAGTTCCACTAACTACGATATTGTCAACTAATAATGCTTTATCAACATGATCATAGACTGCAAGTCCATATAGAGGATCAAATGCATGGCCTTTTGTCCAAACAGTATCTAATGCATTCCAAATTTGTGGAGCAACTGTATCAGCTGATAGAGCTGAAATTTTCTCAATGACGATATCATCTAAATAAACAGTAGTCGCTTGAGAAAGGTTGTGCATATTACCTGCAAAGAATCCAAATTTACCATTTGTGATGGTTGCGAAACTATGTGTGAATTCATAAGTGTATGTCACCCAATCAGTTGTCAAATCAAAGAATGCATTCCAACCAGATGCAGCAGGTTCTAACGACATTCTAAGTGGTCTTGGAGCATCAGCTTTTGCTTTAAATGTAATCTTATAACTAATATCTTCGCGAACTTCACGGTTTTGCATATAGAATTGATTGCCATAATAGACGTTAAATGTATCAAATACTTCTATTTTAGCAACACCGTCTTTTATCATGGTTGTAAATGATGCGCCAGCTGCGGCACCACCATGCCAACCCCAACCAGTAGTAGCTGGTTGCGCTTTAGGTAATAATTGTTCTGTTTCGAAGTTACCATTTACTACTTTAAAAGATGAGAAGTTACTGCCTTCAACAACTGTAACGATTCTAGTTAAAGTAACTGTATTTCCAGAACGATCTGTTAAAGTATAAATCACATCATAAGCTCCAAGAACGTTAGTGTCTACAGTACCTGTGACAACGATACTTTCAGGAGTCAATGATTTATCAACGATATCAAATACACTAACGCCACTTAAAGGTTTAAATTCTTGTCCAGCATCTAGTGTAAGTGGAGTTGCACCTAAAATGATTGGTGCTTTAGTATCAACTAAATAACCGACTAACTCTAATGTAACATCATCTAGATAGAAGGTTGTAGCTGGTGAATCTTCTTCGACTTTACCAACGAAGAATGCAAATTTACCATTAGTGAAACCACCACCAGGAATTGTAATCATTGTTTCATAAGTTACCCATTCTGTTGTAATATTAACAATTTCAAACCAGTTAACAGCTGTTCCAGCTTCTAGTGAAACTCTAATTGAACGTGCTGTGTCAACTTTAGCTTTATAAGTTAATTTATACATAGCTTGAGTATCTAAAATGCGGTTTTGTTGATAGAATTGTGTACCATGAGCAACAGTTCCCACACTTGTAATAACTTGTGTCATAATACCATCTTTAATTTCTACACTAAATACACCATTTCCATGCCATCCCCAACCAGTAGTTGCAGGTTGAGCTATTGGTGCTAATTGTTCAACTGCGAAATCACCATTGACTAGTGTGAAATAATTTTGTGGCATATCAGCAGCTTCTTTAACATGAATAGTTCTCATATAAGTCTTAGCATTGTTTG
>CAYJDZ010000132.1:0-3774 GCA_964368955.1 uncultured Mariniplasma sp. | reverse complement strand
CCACATAACACGATTACTCCAATTTTAAGAAAAGAAAATGACGTTTATACATTTGACCTTATACTTCGGAATAATCGCACAACAAAAGAGTTTCCCGATGGTATCTTCCACCCTCACGAAGACGTTCAACATATAAAAAAAGAAAACATAGGTCTCATTGAAGCTGCTGGTCTTGCGATTCTTCCAGCACGACTCATTACTGAACTACATCATGCTTATTTATACATAAAAGAAGACCGATATTTTGATGATTTAGAACATCACAAACCTTGGCTAAATGCTTTAAAAACAAATCATCTCGTTACCAAAGAGGACGACTTATATCTAGAAGTTGGTAAAAAGTTTGAATCTGTATTAGAGCATGCTGGTGTATTTAAACTAAATACTTCTGGTAATGAAGGTATCCATCATTTTATAGAAAATTGTATAAAAACATTTAATAAAAGCGAATAGTCCAAGGACTTATTCGCTCTTTTTTTAATTATTTCTCATGGTCATATCTTATCTTAAATTTCAATTTTTAGCCCTGGATAAAATAAATTTAGTCTTTGTTCAAGTATCAACTTCATATGTCTATAGGCAATAACTCCTGTGCAATGACCCGTATAGTATGCATCGATATTTTTATATTTCAAGATGCCTGCGATTTCATCGATTTTTTCCTTTGTTTCTTGAAACTCAACGAACCGACTTTTAAAATGAAATCCTCCCAAGACAGCTGATAGATGATTTTTTCCTATCTTTTTTTCTGCATAATCAATGATATTTATAATCCCTTTATGAGCACATCCAGCAAATAAAGCATACGATTGATTACTTTTCACAAGTAAGCTTTGTTCATGTTTAAAGTCATCTAAGCTATAAACATCGTTTTCTTTTTTATACATGGTATGGTTGCTATTGGGGAAAAATTGATGGCCATTGACATCGTTGATGATTGATAGTTCATCATCAATCACCAAATCACCATTGATTTTTATAAATCTCTTTGAATCCAATAATTGATGATCTAGCCCAATATATGTATACTCATTCTCTTTTCTCATTGAATAAAAATCATTAAATGCTTTTTCTTGTATATAAATCTTTGCTTTTTGGTTCACTCTTAAAAAATCTTCTAATCCTCCACCATGATCATAGTGTCCATGCGAAATGACAAGCGTATCTACTTTTTGAATATCTATATTAAGCCTATGCGCATTAGAAAGAAATAATGCACTTTGACCAACATCAAATAAAACTTTATGTTTTTTTGTTTCAATATAAAAACTAACCCCATGTTCCGCACCAAAATCCATATTCACTTGGTGATCTTCGATTAAACAATATATATTCATAAACTACCCCTTTTGGTACTGTTTACTAACTTTATCTTATCACTTATCATCATGATGTCAACAAAGAGTCTAATTTATGTACTTTTGAGCATAAAAAAAACAAAAGAAATTTTATCTTTTGTTTTTTGGATATTTTATTACTCTACGACTCTTCCTACATAAGCAAACATTTCAGGTCCTGTGTGAATCCCTAATACAGGTGTTAATTCTGATATCGTTAGATGTCTAACATTTAAAGCTCTTGATAACATTTCACCAAGTTCTTCTGCTTTTTCTTTAGCATTTCCATAATGAACAGTTAGATCAATTTTTAATCCTTGGAATTTTTCAACAAATAAATTTTTCATATTCATCAAAGATCTCTTTAACCCAAATGCTTTGGCTAACGTAACATAGACGCCTTCATCATTTACAGTAATGACTGGTTTAATATGAAGGATATCTCCAATAGTGCCTTCAACTTTACCAATACGTCCACCTTTTTTCAAATACTTAAGAGTGCTAATCGTATAAATTGCTAATGAATTTTCATAGCGTTGCTTATCTAGTGCTTTAACAATCTCTTTAACACTCTTATTCTTTTCAAGTAATTCTAATGCTTCTTCAACTAAATAACCTTCACCAGAGCCTAAAGTCTTTGTGTCATATTGAGTGATATTTAACCCCACAACTGTTTCAAATTCAACTCTAAACGCATTATATGTACCTGATAACCCTGATGAAATATTAATAACTAATACATCTGTAAATCCTTCTTTTTTAATTTGTGTTAATGTTTTTCTTAAATCGCTTAATTCAGGTAAACTTGTTGTCATGTTTTTTTCATCAATTTGTTCGAACACTTCTTTAGCTGAAATCTCTACTTGATCTCTAAAACTTTTTCCATCTACAATAATCATCAATGGAACCATAAATAAATTATCGTGTTTTTTAATAAATTCTTGCGATAAATTTGATCCTGAGTCTGTTAATATTGCTACTTTCATACTGTACTGTCTCCTTATAAATTACATTTTTATATGTCAAACCATAATACATTCATATTTACAACTAATACTACCATAAAACTTTCTAAATTGCTTCAAATATAAACTAACCACACAATTTTTCAAATATCATTTTACTATTTGTGTATTTTTGTGTGATTTATTCGTATAAACAGCACTTAAAACAAACACGAACATCATCATTACGCCAAATGTCTTAAACATCAAAGACATTGAGTACTCAGCCAACAGGCCAATAAGTGGTGCCAAGATGGCAATTAAAAGAGATGTCATTTGTGATTCTACACTTAAGACAGTTGCTCTTTTATCGGGATCACTCACATCACCAATACGCTCAACCATGAGCGGTCTTCTTATATTCATCATCATATATAAAAGCGTAAACACTACAAAGACAACAATCATTGATTCTAATAAGAAACTCAGTGCTAAAATCAATGCTCCAGTGATTAACCACATGTATGAAATGATATTTTGCGCATTACCGATTTTTTTAACTCGATATGCGTTTTTGCTAGAAATTGCACTAATCAAATAAATTGCTGCATAAATAAGGCCAATATAAATTCTCGTATTTTCATCTTCTGTTAAAGATGAAAATAACACAAAAGTCAATGAAATCGTGATCAAGATGGGTTGAATATAATCTTTAATACTTTTAAATGTTGCTTGGTAAGATGCTGAATTAATAATTGCACCTCTAACCGCACCTTTAACAAAAACATATTTAATACTCGAAATATTATGTTTAATAAACGATTTAAATGAAAACTCACTATCTTTCTTATCATTTAAATAACTTGGATAACTCATAATCAGTAGCAAATCTGCTACATAAGGAATAATCGCAATTAAAAATAAATACCTAATCTCAGGTAGCCATAAAACAAGACCAATGGAAACGATACTTGAAATCATCGACCCTATTAAAGAGTAACTTCTCGTAAGCCCATAAATCTTAGTCTTAGACTCTTTTATCTCGTGTTTGTCTATATATGCCATAATCATCGATTTATGAGTCCCTGATCTAAATGCTTCACCAAAAGCATAAAGCACCATGGCAAGTGCAAACAAATAAAACTCAGTAGCCATAAAAAACATCACAAACGAGAGTATATAGAAAACAAAACAAATAACAAGTTCAGTCTTTTTTCCATATCTATCAGCAATAACACCTGATGGAATCTCAAAAAGATAGATAATAATTTCTCTAATTGAAAACAAAAGACCAATATGAAATAAATTCAAATTAGCTAAAAGAAAATAAATCATTAAATAAGGTTCAAAAAATCTTAAATCTTTTAATAACCCATAAAACCCAAACTTTGTAATTTGTTTTTTATGCAGTTTCATATTCTCCATCATAAGCCTCTATTCCTAATGATTTAATTATATCACTAACGATAAAAAAGTGAATTATTGGGTTGTTA
>CAYJDZ010000131.1:0-3793 GCA_964368955.1 uncultured Mariniplasma sp. | reverse complement strand
ATTTTTGCTTTAGGGTTATCAAGTAGTTCGATTGCTCTTTGGCTAACAAATTGATGTGAAGTTCCATGAAATCCATACTTTCTAACGCCATACTTTTTATACCATTCATATGGTGCTGCATATAAGTATGCATCTTCTGTCATTGTTTGGTGAAAAGTAGTATCAAATACTGCAACTTGAATCACATTCGGTAAGATTTCTCTAAATGCTCTAATTCCAGTGATATTTGCTGGATTATGAAGTGGTGCTAAATCATTTAAACTTTCAATTTGATCAATGACTTTTTCGTCAATAATAATTGAATCTTTAAACAATTCTCCACCTTGAACTACACGGTGACCAACACCTTTAATTTCATCAAGTGAATCAATAATTTTGTTTTCTAATAACCCTTTAATTACAAGTTCAACTGCAACTTTATGATTTAAGATAACTTGTTCTTTCTTAACTTTTTTTCCATCTACTTTAATGATAAAAACAGCATTATCATAGCCGATTCTTTCTACTAAGCCTGAAGTAATTTCTGTTTCCTCCGGCATGTTTAATAATTGGAATTTCAGTGATGAACTTCCTGCATTTACTGCGATAATTTTCATAGTTTATACGCTCCTTACTAAAGATATCATACCTTAAATTATATGATTAATCAAGCATATGAATAAATATTCATGTTTGTCTTATCTTAGACCTTTGTCAAGCACAACTTCTTCTTAATATAAATAGAGATAAATCATAAAAAAATGAAGGATTGTTCCAGCAGCTGTGAATATGTGCCAGATAAAATGAAAGTATTTTATTTTAGGTTGTGTATAAAAAATTACGCCGATACTATAAGCTAATCCCCCCGCTAATATAAACCAAAACGCACCTGGTTCATAAGCAAATAATTGTTTAACAAATATCAATGCACTCCATCCCATCGCAAGATATAAAAATAAGTGAAGTTTCATATATTTCTTGATCCAAATTGACTTAAACACAACACCAATAGCAATTAAAATCCACTGCACAATAAATAAAACAGGTCCTAATCCAAGACCAGTGATACCAAAGAGAGGTTCTTGTAGTTCAGGAAGTAATAATAGGGATGGTGCGAAAGTTGCCCCAATTAAAATGTAGATGCTTAAATGGTCAAACCTTTGAAAAATACCTTTTGCTGTTTTATGAAAAAGCGCATGATAAATGGTTGACATCGTATATAAATTAACCATGCCAAACCCAAATATGATTGCCGATATTACTTTAATATTTGAATCACTTTTAATTAATAATAAAATCATCGCAACGATGCCAAATATTGCCATGATGCCGTGGCTAATCGCATTTGCGATTTCTTCACCAACTGTTTGTCTGTTATCTATTTTCACTTTTTGTCCTCTTCTATGAATTGATCTAGGAAATCTTTTCCTTTGTGTGTTTCAGGTTCTACTTGGATTAAATCTGGAAACTCTAATTGTCTTAAAACCTCATAAGAGACAATTGCTGCACAATTGCTCAAATTAAGACTTCTTACTTTATCAGTTGTTGGTATTCTATAACATGAATCTAAGTTTTTTGCTAGGATATGTTTATCAATGCCTGTAGACTCTTTGCCAAAGATTAAATAAATGTCTTCATCGATTGACTGATAATCAAAATCGGAATATGTTTTTTTACCATAACGAGACAAAAAGAAATATCTGCCTTTATTTTTACTTTCAAACGCTTGATAATTTGGATAAACCTGATAATCAAGATGCTCATAGTAATCAAGTGCACTTCTTTTTAATCTTTTTTCATCTAATTTAAAACCCATCGGTTCAATTAAATGTAGTCTTGCTCCAATAGCAACACATGTCCTCATGATATTTCCAGTATTTTGAGGTATTTCAGGTTCGTATAAAACTAGATGTAACATATTAAATACCAACTTCCTAAAAAATGGTATTGCAGGCAATACCATCCATTTTTTTATCTTTTATATTTTTTAATTAAATCTTGTTTTAAGTTCCAAAGTTCTTCTGATAAATCGACATAATATTCATGTGGATTTTCCAGTCTTAAGACCTCAGGCCATAGTGCACTAAACTCAGTTTTATGATAACTTCTGATCTCACTTAATGTAGGGATATCATAGATTAGTTCACCCTTCTTGAAAATAGGGTTTAATAAAGCTTTGACTTTATAGTTTTCAATATGTTTATTTTTCCAAATATAATCTGGATCAAATAATAAATAGGGTTTTGTTTCATCAATTGTTTCATCAAAAAGTGTCATCACATCAGCTTCAGCCATTTTGTTTTCATCATAGAACCGGTAAACCTGTTTAAATCCAGGTGTCGTTGTTTTTTGGACGTTTTCACTGATTTTTATCTTAGGAACGAGTTTCCCTTCAACTTCAATCGCAGAAAGCTTAAATACGCCACCAAATACGGCTTCTGATCTCGCAGTGACCAATCTTTCGCCCACACCAAAGGTATCAATTTGGGCACCTTGATGAATCAGTTCTTTAATCAAATATTCATCTAGTGAATTAGAAACAGTTATTTTAGTGTCTTTCATACCTGCTTGGTCTAACATTCTTCTAGCTTCAATGGTTAAATAGGTTAAGTCACCGCTGTCTAAGCGAATCCCTTTGATTGTTTTACCCAAAGGATCTAAGACTTCTTTTTGAACTCTAATCGCGTTGGGAATACCTTGTTTTAAAGTATTATAAGTGTCAACTAATAACACACATGCATCAGGATAAGTTCTTGCATATGCACTAAATGCTTCAAATTCACTATCGTAGCTTTGAACATAACTATGAGCCATTGTTCCAAGCGCTGGAATTTGATACTTATAATCTACATACGTATTTGAAGTCCCCACAACACCTGAAATGTAGGCAGCTCTTGCTCCATAGATAGATGCATCATAACCATGCGCACGTCTTGCTCCAAATTCAATGACTGATCTGCCTTTTGCGGCATGAACAATTCGAGCAGCTTTTGTTGCGATTAAGGATTGATGATTAATCGTTAATAAGACCATCGTCTCAATGAGTTGACATTCAATAATTGGACCCTTTACAACAAATATGGGTTCATGCGGAAAAATAGGTGTCCCTTCTTTCATCGCATAAACGTCTGAGCTAAATTTAAAATGACTTAAATAGTCAAGAAATCCAGGATCAAAAATACCCTTAGATTCTAAAAATTTTATTTCTTCTTGTCCAAAAGTTATATTTTGTAAATAATCAATGACTTGCTCTAAACCTGCAAATATAGCATAACCACCTTGGTCGGGTATTGATCTAAAAAAAACATCAAAAACCGCTATTTGATTATGTTTTTTATCTTTATAATAGCCATTTGCCATGGTTAGTTCATAAAAGTCCATGAGCATCGTTAGTTTTCTATCATCCATAAGTAATCGTCTCCTTTTATTAACACTTTCCATTCTATCACTTTTTATGAATTTTTGGTATAATAATATAACAACTAAAAATAAGGATGGATGATGATGATCTTATTTATTTCACCTGCGAAAACATTTCAAACTAACTCAATAAAATCAAATCAAACTCCACTTTTTTTAAAGCATTCAAATAAATTGATTACTCATTTCAAAAGTCTTAGTTTAAATGAACTAAAAAAGGCGATGCATCTCTCAGATAAGATTGCGAATCAAACTTATGATTATTATCAAAATTTTAATAAAAATAAACAAATCGCTATTTATGCTTATTTTGGGCATCAATTTAAATTTATTGATGCCAATACATTTTCAGATGATGATATCACTTATATGAATGATCATCTCTTTATCATTT
>CAYJDZ010000130.1:0-3804 GCA_964368955.1 uncultured Mariniplasma sp. | reverse complement strand
TTAACTATCAATATCAAGTTAAAATTGAGGATGAAAAATTAAGAGAATTTAAAGCGAAACTAGATTATGATTCAGAAACTCAAGTCGTGCAAATCATGACTCAACTAGAATTAGAAAAAACGAAATCAAAACGTGATTTTACCATTGGTGAACATGACATTAGAACTGAAATCGCAAATGTTTTATTTCAAAAGAATAAACAACATATTCTTAAAACATATCAAGCAGACTTAAATCAAATCGAACAATTAGATGTCCTTAATCTCATACAAAAGAAATATAGTATCGAAAATATTAAATTAGAACAAATTAGAACCCGTAACAAACAAGATTTTCTACTCTTAGAGACAAAATCCTTGCATCAAGCAAAACAATCTCATGAAAAAGCCCTTCGTTTAATGAAGCTTTATCTAAATGAACTTTATTTTGCACAAAAACAATCTGAATATTTGTTTTACTTATTAAGAATGTTTTATCAAAAACATATTCAAATCAAAGATATCATTAAAGCTTTATATCTTCTTCCCTCACACCCTGAAGTTTTTAAACATGTCTTAAAATTAATTATTGACTTGGAAGAATCGCTTAAAAAATCAATCAAAGAAACGATTGATTACTTCAAAGATTTAGATGATACCTACTATCAAAAAAAGATTGAAGACCAAACCGGTTATAAATATATGCTCAAACATGAAGATTCAATGAATCTATATGAAATTGAACTCAATAAAAAAGAAAATCAAAAAGAAATCATTAAAGATGATATTAGAAAACTTGAGCAACAATTTTTTATCAATCAACAAAACTTAGAAAAACATGAACAATTCATCATACAATTAAAAAAGATAGCTGAAAGTATTCAAACTGGAGTCATCAAGGCAACACATAAACATCAAGAGTTAAAGGAAAATCAAAAATTAATCGCAAATCATGAAAAAGAAATTAAACTATTTAAACATAGATTATTAAAAATTGAAAAAGCAATTGATCAACATCATCAAAAACTGAATCCTTTTGATAAACAAATAGAGCATATCCATCAAAGTATCGCAACAGAAACAAAAATTTTAAATATGCATAAAGAAAAAGAATCTGTTTTCTATCAATCTTATTATAGAGATAATCAAAAAAATTATGAACATCTTCTAACTGATTATATGAGCTTCATTGATTCTCATATCAAATTTATTAAAAACTTAAACGAAACTACTTATGTTACTGATTCACTTCTTTATTTAGAAGAAAAGAAACTCAGTAAAGAACATGACTTTTTTGGAAATCAAATGATTAAACATCAACAAACCTTTTTGACTCATATTCATAATTTTTATGAAGCAAATGATCAAAAACAAAATGATATCATCAAAGACTTTCAAAAAGGACAAGAACACCTTGCCCGTGAACTCAAACTCAATAAGAAATCAGTTATAAAAGGACTTGAAAAAACTCAAAAAGCAAATCTTGAACATGAGCAAAGAGAAATCGCAAATCAAAGAACCTCAAACCTAAACCAACTTAGAATCAATGATTTTACTCATAAAAAAGAATTACTAAACATCCAAAACCAAATTAAGACATTAGAAATCAACTTAGAAACTTATTTAGCAAAAATGAAACAAGACCTTAAACTCATTAATGATAATCAGACACAAGTGGCAAGTCAATCTTTAGCTGAATATGAAAGACTCAATCAACATCTCACACTTACACATCAAAAACAATTGGCTAAACTATTTGCTTCACTTGATAATGAAGAAAAAAACTATCAAACCATCGAACTATCAATCCTAAATAAAAATCAAATTTTACTGAATCGTTTTGAACAAAATCGAATTAAATCACTTGAAACATTTACCGAAAAAGACACTCATTTTGTTGAAAACATTGATAAATCAGTGCAGACTAATGATAAAGAACATAAAGCATATGAATCAAATGTCACTTATATGCAAGAAAAGCGTTCATTTGAGATTAGAAATATGAAAGAACACCTAAAACGCTATGAACTTAAATCAAGCCGCGCTCAACAACGAGTATTTTCTTATGAGTCTAGACAATTAAGAAAAAATCTTCGATTTAAATTAAAATCACTTCACCTAAAATAGAAGTTATCTCTTCTATTTTTTTTGCGAAAAAAAAGAATAGATTTTACTCTATTCTATAAATTCAAACTCAAATTCAAATATCTTAATGGTGTCTCCATTCTTCGCACCCTTTGCGCGAAGCGCTTCATCAACACCAAGACTTCTTAATTGTCTTGAAAAACGTTTAACTGCTTCATCTTTAGTGAAATCAGTTCTTTCAAAGAGTAATCTTAATTTAGTTCCAGTTAACTCAAAATGATTATTTTCATCAACTGAGATCACAAATTCAGGACTACCAGCTTCAAATGAGTAAAGTTTATGTTTCTCATCTTCTTGTTCTCGTAAAACTGGAGATTCTTTTAATGTTTTATAGGTTAAATACATTAACTCTTTCACATTATCTTGGGCAATTGCAGAAATAAAAATGATTTCTTTATCAATTTTAGCTTTTAAGTTTGCTATTTTGTCCTCATTATCAGGTATATCAATTTTATTAACAACCACGATTTGAGGTCTCTCTAGTAAAACTTCATCATACATTCTTAACTCTTCATTGATTTTCAAATAATCATCATATGGATCATCTCTTGTAATATCTAGTACATGAAGAAATATACGACATCTTTCAATATGCTTTAAAAAACGAATCCCTAAGCCATGACCTTTATGTGCATCCTCGATTAAACCTGGAAGATCTGCTAGAACAAACGATTGTTCACCTACATAAACCATTCCTAAATTAGGATGTAGTGTTGTAAAAGGATAACTTGCAATTTTTGGTCTTGCATTTGAAACAACCGATATTAATGTTGATTTACCAACACTAGGATATCCAACTAAACCAACATCAGCAATGACTTTTAATTCAATATGTAATTTTCTAACCTCACCTGGATCGCCATTTTCAGCATAATCTGGTGTTGAATTCTTAGCTGTCGCAAACGCCATGTTCCCGCGTCCACCTTTTCCACCTTTAGCAACCAATAACTCTTGGTTTTGTCTAGTGATTTCACCTAAGAAATAAGTTTTATCTTCATTGTAAACCACAGTCCCTAAAGGCACTCTGATATATCTATGTTCAGCATTTTTACCATGCATACCCTTAGACATGCCCTTAACGCCATCATTTGCACGAATATGTCTTTGGTATTGAAGGTCAATTAGGTTTTGCTTGCCTTCATCACCAACAAAAATAACGGAGCCGCCGTTTCCACCATTACCGCCCCATGGTCCACCATATTCTACATATTTTTCTCGACGATAAGACGCCATACCATTGCCGCCCCTACCTCCGAATACTTCAATTGTTACTTCATCTATAAACATCTTTATTCACCTTTATTTTCTTAAAAAAAAGGATAACTAGGTTATCCTTCGTAAACTGATACTTGCTTTCTGTCACGACCTAAACGTTCGTATTTAACGGTGCCAGTAACTTTCGCGAATAATGTATCATCGCCACCACGGCCCACGTTAGTACCTGGGTGGATTTTAGTTCCTCTTTGACGGTAAATAATAGCTCCAGCTGTTGCGAACTGACCATCAGATAACTTTAATCCAAGACGTTGGGACGCTGAATCACGACCATTACGAGATGAACCTGTACCTTTTTTAGATGCGAATAACTGTATATTTAATTTTAACATGTTATCCCTCCTTCTGATTTTTAATATATTTCGGATATTGTTTGATTAAATCTTGTAAAGTGTATTCTAAATTC
>CAYJDZ010000129.1:1406-3872 GCA_964368955.1 uncultured Mariniplasma sp. | reverse complement strand
GCAGCATATGATTCAACAGGTAATGCATTTATTACGTTCACAAGACAATTTGGTGGCGCTTATACATCTATCGATTTCTCTACATTCTTAGGAAATCTATTATGGAATAAGAATGCAAACACATTTGCAGCTATGCAATTCTTGAAAGATAATAAAACAGCAATCACGCTTCCAGAATTTTGGGATCAAGATTATGCATCTACACCTTTTGTTAACCAACAAACATTTATTACATTTGGTTCAACAGCAGGCGTAACATATAACGTACCAAGTAGTGGATTTGAAGTTGGAGTTGCACCAGTTCCTTATAATGCAGATAAACCTAATGATAAAGCAGTTATTCAACAAGGTACAAACATCTCACTCATGTCAACTGGAACAGCACAACAAAAACTTGCTTCATGGTTATTCTTAAAATATTTAATTTCTAAAGAAGTAACAACTGACTGGGCGATGTCAACAGGGTATCTACCTGTTAGAACAAGTGCTTATGAATCAACTGAGTATCAAGCATTCTTAGCTTCAACATCTACAGATGCTAAAAAAGCAGCTATTATTGCAGCAGCTAATGCAGCATATACACAATCAGGATACATGTATTTTGACCCAGCATTTATCGGATCTTCTAAAGCACGTACAAAAGTTGGTTCCGCATTAGAACGTATCATGCTAGGGGATGGAAACATCCAAGGCGCACTTGATGAAGCTTATAATGAAGCTAAAAAGGGCGGAAACTAAAGTTTATTAGGGTTACCAGCCATTAAACCGGCTGGCAGCATTAAGTTTTATGATTATTTAGAAGTATAAATCAAAAAATCAAACAAAAAACGGAGGAAAGAAATGAAATCTCAAAGATTTAATTTATCTAAAGTTCTGATGATGTTTGTATTTACGATTCTTGCTGGTTTAGTCTTAGTTGCCTGTGGCAACAGTGATCAAAAACTAGTAGATGAAGCGTTAGATACAATTGCAGTAACATTCGCAAAAGGCGATTCACAGAGCTCAGTAACAAAGAATTTAGTTTTACCAGAAAGTATTGGTGAAATTACAATAACTTGGGTTTCAGGTAGTCCTGATGTCGTCAGCAATGCTGGTGTTGTCACAAGACCTGCAACAGATAAAGAAGTTACTTTAACAGCAACCTTAAAATTAGGTAAAGTTGAAGAAACTCATTCAGTCAAAGTCACAGTTAAAGCAGCAGAAGTTGTTGTTGACCCACTTGACGCACTAGATGCTATCGTTATCACAGGTAGCACTTACGAAAAAGTTGGTTCAGTATATCAAACAACAACTGATATCGTATTACCTGCAACTGCTCTAGGTTTAGCAGTCACTTGGACAACATCAAATGCTAATTATATCGCATTAGATGGTAAAGTCGTAAGACCTGCATTTGGAGTAGCTGATCAAGTGATTTCATTAACTGCAACTATTCAAGGCGAAGACAAAGTATTTTTAGTCAAAGTTTTAACTTATGCTGAAAAACCTGTTTCTCAAATCTTGGAAGAAGCTCAAACAGCTTTATTAATTGATGGCATTGCAAATGGATTTGCAATTGACCTTGTACTAGCTACTACAGTTGGTTCAGAAGGCGTTACAGTAACTTGGGCTTCAAGTAATACTGCAATCCTTGCTAACGATGGTAAAGTGACTCGTCCTGCTATGGGACTAGATGATGTAGAAATTACACTTATAGCTACATTAACTAAAGGCACTCAATCAGTTACTAAAGAATTTAAAGTCTTAATTTTAGCTAACGTTGAACCAACATTATATGCTAGCGTTGCTGCAGTTTTAGCAGGTGCTGAAAAAGGCGATTTCGTTAAAGTTGAAAACGTTACAGTATTTGGTTTAACATCAGATTCTTACATATTTGGTGATGCAACTGGAAACTTAGCTGTTTACTTAGGCAGTTCACCAGTAGGTAAAGTTGAAGTAGGTAAAGTTTATGACATTTATGGACTATTTGATGTTTATAATGGTTCAGCACAATTAAATTCATTAACTGACGCAACAATGCCAGCTGTAGCAACTCTATCAGATGGTGCAGTTACAGTATTAACTCCAACAGTAGTTACCGATGTAGCAGCTTATGTACCTGATACCGCTCCAGTATATGGCCCAAGTAATTTATTCGTTTATGAATATATCGAAATTACTACTAAAGTTAGAGTTCAAGGTGATGGCAACTATGATACATTCTTTGTAAATACAGATTACAGTGGTGGAAACATTAACTCAGATGCAAACTCTCCATATACTGATAATGCGATTATGATTTATTACAAATCAAATTTAGGTGCATTTAAAGCATTTGATGGCAAAGTTGTTACATTCAAAGCCTTTATGTATTCTTATAGAAACGATAGAACTGTTAACACTTTAATCTTTATGGGTGAAGCAGAAGATATCACTTTCGTAGCAAGTGACACAGAAGCTGTTCAAATGGCTAAAGATGAATTTGCT
>CAYJDZ010000129.1:0-1306 GCA_964368955.1 uncultured Mariniplasma sp. | reverse complement strand
TTGTAACAGCTGCTGAATATCAAAATACATATTTTATTCAAGATGAAACTACTGGTATCGCAATTTATTCTGGTGATGCAGAAGTTGAAGCATTCTTACAAGCTAATTATGGTAAAGAAGTTACATTGATTGGTGAAACTGATCTATATAACGGCTTATTCCAAATTAAAAATATTTCTTCTAAAGTTTTAGTTGGCGATCCTGCAGCTGCAATTGTTGCAGTTAATGTAGATGTTCACCAATTAGATGCAACTTTATTAGCACCATTCCAAGGACAATTAGTTGAATTTAAAGATTTAATTGTTGTTGGTGTTGCTAAAGATACTTATAATAACGTAGTTGTTACATTACTAGATATGGTTTCTGGTAATAAAGTTGATATGAAATATGATTCAAGAGTTACTCTAGCTACAGGCCCTAAAGCAGTATTAGACGGACTTGTTGTTGGCGATGTTGTAACAATTGTTAACCCACTTGCTTGGAGTAAAGGACCATTCTTATACTTCACAGATACAACTGTGGTTACAAAAGGCGTATTAACTGATGCAGCAGCTGTTGCAGCTACAAAAGTTGTGTTAAAGATTAATGAAACACAACCTATCGTTGCAAATGCTACACTTGATTTATTAGCTGCTAATTTAGGCACTACAATCACTTGGGCATCTGGTAATACAGCAGTGATCACAAATGCTGGCGTAGTTACTATCCCTGCTGATATGAAACAAGTTAAAGTTGTAATGACTGCAACTATTACTAAAGGCGTTGCAACTGATACAAAAGCATTTGACGTTTTAGTTGGTGATATTATTTCAATTGATGCTTCATATGCTGTAGCTACATTAGGTGTAGTTAGAGTTCAAGGCGTTGTTGTAGCTGGAGAATATTACAATACATTCTTTATTCAAGATTCAACAGGTGGTATCGCAGTTTATACATTTGATGCTGGTCATATTGCTACATTTAAAGCAAATGTTGGTAAAGAAGTTATCGTTACAGGTACAAGAGACACATACAATGGATTAAGACAAATTAGATCAACTGCTGTCGTAGCATTAACTTCAGGAAATCTTCCTGCAGCTACAAATGTTGATGCAGTTAAGATTGATAAAGTAGATATGTTAGTACATCAAGGTAAATTAGTAGAATTAACTAATCTCTTAGTTACTAAAGTTGATGTAGATAGTTATGAAAATATTAGTATTACATTCTTAAGACCTGCTGAAGGTACTACAATTGTCTTACGTTTCGACTCAAGAGCTACTTTAAGTTCTGCTGCTCAAACTGCTATTGAAGCAGTTAAAGTTGG
>CAYJDZ010000128.1:0-3909 GCA_964368955.1 uncultured Mariniplasma sp. | reverse complement strand
ATCGAAAGATTTAAAAAAGATGTATCCGATAGAATTGCAAAAATGTTATAAAAACCTGTAGCCATTTCACCTGAAGTGGCTATATTTTTAAGTATTAAAAGTTATTTTCAATCAATAACCGATACAATAGAATTAAAGCCTATGAGAAAGAAGAGTGAATATATGAAAATTGTTAAATTGCTGATTGCAATTATATTGTTGTTTTCAATTGTTGGGTGTGATAAAACCCCTGATCCCATTCCACCACTGACCTGTGGTGATAATGAGAAAGAAGAAAGTGGCGTGTGCGTAATTGCTGATCAAGATTTAGAAGATATGAAGATATCTCTTGGAAAAACAATAGAGTTATCAAATTATCAACTCGATGTTTTGGTTAAATATTCAAAAGAAGCGATCGAATACAGCTATGATATGATTTTAAGTTTTGATGATAATCTTTCTTTATTTAAATTGAATGACGAAACCATTTACTATCAACTAGAGGGCAATAAAGTTAATCAATATACCAAACAAGGAAATTCTTATCTTCTAGAAGTCGTTGAGACAGGTCAAGGATATGGATTTTATCAATTGTTACAACCCAAATGGTTTACAAAATTTGACACCTACTATCTACTAGAATCTAAATATTTAGGTGAGATAACAAAAATTATTCAATCAGATTTTCCAGATGGTGAAGTTAAACGATTTGAAGTTGAATTAGGAGAAACATATTTAAATCACTTTATGTTTGAACTTCTATTAAATGAACAACTCTATCAGTTAACATTCACATTTAGTTTAATGGACCAAGTTAGTTTAGAATTACCATTAGGATAGGGGTGTAAATCATGAAAAAGATACTTATATTTATATTATTAGCAGTATTTGCTCTACAAACATTTGACGCACCATCTACACATGCATATTTTAGAGTCAATGAAGAGACTAAAACCACACAGTATGTTGAAGGTATAAGACACACAAAAATTGTGGGTTCAATTGATCATAATGGAAAAGAAACACGCCAAGTCATGAACTATATATCTGCTAATGTTAGACAACACGAAGATTTAAATATTGTAGTAGGTGATGATTATAGTCTTCATCAAGACGCAAATTACAAATGGGGTATGCATAATATCAATGCGCTCATTGATAATGTGCACTCAAGATATGATCATTTTGAAATTATTGCTGGAGTCAATGGCGATTTCTATGATATCAATAATACGGGTAGACCATCATCAACCTATATTAGAAACTTTGAAGTGATTCATAGAGGTGCATTAAACAATAGACCAATCGTCGGATTTAAAGATAATGGCGAAGTCGTTTTTGGACTTCCTGAATTTGATGGTTATGAACTACTCGTTTACAATGATGAAGGCCAGTTAAAAAATAGAATAAAAGTTAATAGTATCAATAAAGATCCAAAAAATAACGATGAAATCAGTGTCTATTTTGATAATTATTTATCTAATCTTCCTACTGAACTCAATAAAGTTTATATCGACTCTAGTGAAACAAAAATCACTGAATCAGAAGGAAATTATTTTGGCAAAGGCGTATTAAACACAACACAGGTTGAAGAAAATACCATTCCAGAACATAATTTCGTGATCGTTGGTCATGAGTTTAATAAGGATCAACTCATTACAGAGACTGATTACGTGGTTGTTCAGTATCGTATCATAGGTGCTTTTGAAGGTGTTAGATCCGCACTTGGCTCATGGAATCATCAACTTGTTACAAATGGTGTTGTCAATCCTATTTTAAACACAGGCTCACCATCTAAAGACCCAGCACCTAGAACAGCTGTAGGTATTAAAGAAGATGGAACCGTATTTTTCATTGTTATTGATGGTAGAAATAAACCAATGGGTATGGAAGGCACTACACTTTTAGAAACTGCTGAAGTTATGGCATTTTTAGGAGCGAAAGACGCATTTAACCTTGATGGCGGAGGTTCATCCACACTAGCTTTAAAAAATGAAAGTGAAGGTGGATATTCAATATTAAATACACCATCTGATGGTAGACTTAGAAGTGTTAGTAATGGTGTATTCTTTGTCAAAGGTTATCATAAACAAATACCAGAAGCAATTCCTTCATGGCCAGATGAAAGAGATCAACTACAAGCACCACAAAATGTTTATATCGATATCAATGGAATTTTGCGCTTTAATTCAGTTTCAGGTAGTATTTCTTATAACGTGAAAATAGATGGTGTAGAAACAATCATTAACGATAATCAAATGACTCTAAACTTAGGAGTAGGGATGCATGAAATATCAGTTAGAGCTAAAGGTGGCGTAGATTATAAGTCGTCAGCATATACAACTTCCATCCTTCATCAAGTTTATCCACACGACATTAATTTATTGATTGACATGATTAAAGATTTTACAAAATCAGAATTATACAATTTAAAACCATATACATAGAATTAAGCAATAGCCATTTTTAGTTAAAGTGGCTATTTTTTTAAGTATTAAAAGTTTTTTTCATATGATAACGTATAAAATGAATATAAAGGACTTTACAAAGAAAGAAGGAAAGATATGAAAATCATTAAAATGTTGCTTATTTTTATATTAGTATTTTCTTTTACAGGGTGTGACAAAAAACCAGACCCAATCATTCCACCACTGACCTGTGGTGAAAATGAAAAAGAAGAAAATGGTGTATGCGTCATTGATAATCAAGAGTTAGAAGATATAAAAATAGCTTTAGAAGATATAAAAATAGGTTTAGAAAAAACTATAGCATTATCAAACTATCAACTTGATGTTTTGGTAAGTTATTCAAGTGAGGCAATTGAATATAGTTATGATATGGTTTTAAGTTTTGATGATGATCTTTCTTTATTTGAAATGGAAGATGAAATCATCTACTATCAAAAAGATGGCATTAAAATCAATCAATACACAAAACAAGGAAATGCTTATCTCTTAGAAGTTGTTGACGAAACCAAGGGATATGGATTCTATCAATCTTTAGATCCTAAATGGTTTACAAAAATTGATACATATTACTTATTAAATGCTGCCAATTTAAGTGAAGTTACAAAACTCATTCAATCAGATTTTCCAGAGGGTGAAGTTAAAAGATTTGAACTTGAATTAGGTGAAACTTATCTTGATTATTTCATGTTTGATCTACTTTTAGGTGAACAAACCTACCATTTAACATTCACATTTCGTTTAATCAATCAAGTTAGCTTAGAATTACCCCAAAAATAGGAGGCGTAAATCATGAAAAAGATACTTATATTTATTTTATTAGCAGTATTTGCTCTACAAACGTTTGATGCGCCATCTATGCATGCATATTTTAGAGTGACTGAAGATACTAAAGATACAGTATATGTTGAAGGCATTAGACATACAAAAATAGTGGGTTCAATTGATAACAATGGTAAAGAAACCCGCCAAGTGATGAACTATATAGGGGCAAACGTTAAACAACATAGCGATTTAAATGTTGTTGTTGGCGATAATTATAATCTTCATCAAGATGCAAATGGCAAGTGGGGTATGTTTAATATCCATGCATTAATTGAAAATGTGCATTCGAGATATGATAATTTTGAAGTTATTGCGGGAGTTAATGGCGATTTTTATGATATCAATAATACAGGTAGACCTGTATCTGCACATATCAGAAACTTTGAAGTCATCCATAGAGGCGATACCTTAAATAGACCTTTAGTAGGTTTTAAGGATAACGGTGATGTTGTCTTTGGGCTTCCTGAATTTGATGGTTATGAACTCCTTGTTTATAATGATGAAGGTCAATTAAAAAACAAAGTAAAAGTTAACAACATTAATATTGATCCTAAAAATAATAATGAAATTAGCGTTTATTTTGACAACTATTTAAGTGCGCTACCTTTAGATTATAACAGTGTCTATATTGATGCTTATG
>CAYJDZ010000127.1:0-3911 GCA_964368955.1 uncultured Mariniplasma sp. | reverse complement strand
ACATAAAACAGAAGAAATACCTTTATAAAAGCATATAATACAAAATAATAATGACTAATTAATAAATAAACGTGTATAAAAAGAAAGTTTTCATAAATAAATCATATGCTATAAAACAAAGAAGATAAAGTGAAGTAAATGTATTGCATATGGCAAAAAAAAGTATATAATTAAGGTGGGTCACAAAGAGTGGGTCATTTACAAACCAATCATCTGATAAAGAGATTCTTCTAACGGAAAAAAGGTAAACCAACCTATTCAAATGACATGAGTTAGAATGCTTTAAAACGGATGAAAGGAGAGAAAATACCATGGGATTCAAACCAGAACCAAAGAAAGACGTTAAAGCTCCATTTAAACCAGCAGCTAAACCAGCTCCAGCAGTTAAACCAGCAGCTAAACCAGTTAAGAAATAAGCATATTCTCTAGTATATAGTATAGAGATAGACATTTACAGTGTTAGTAAACACATGTAGACAGCAGAAAAAAGTGATATAGAATCATACAGATTAATGAATAGTTACAGACGGTTGACTCACTTGTGAGCAATCGTCTTTTTTGAATTATTTAGACTAAATGTAAACCGCTTTTTCGATTTTAATTAGGCAAAGAATTTAGTCTAGCTGTTCATGGGAAATATGTGAGATTTAATGAAATTTAAAAAATCACATAGCACTTAATGAAAGCGCTTGTATTTTTGATGAAAATATGTTATCTTTTAGTCAAGAAGCTTTATGTTTTTTTTATTGAAAAAGCAAATAAAAACATGAAACTCCGCTACATAAACTAAATGGAGGAAAATATTTATGATTATTGGTATACCTAAAGAAATTATGCATGGTGAAAATAGAGTTTCAGCAACACCAAGCACAATTGCAAAGATGATCGCGGACGGTCATCACGTATTAGTTGAAAAAAATGCTGGAGAAGGATCTTTTTATCATGATGAGCAATATATAGAAGCTGGAGCTCAAATCATTGAGGACCCAACAACTATTTTTGATAAATCAGAAGTTATTTTAAAAGTTAAGGAACCTCAATTTAATACAACATATAAGATTCACGAAGTTGAAATGATGCATGAGGGTCAAACGTTAATTACATTCATTCATCCTGCATCCCCTGTTAATCATATGATGGTAAAATCACTTGCTGATAAAGGGGTTACAGCATTAACCTTAGATGGTGTTCCTAGAATTTCTAGAGCACAATCTATGGACGCGCTTTCTTCTATGAGCACGTGTGCTGGATATAAGGGTATGCTGATGGCAGCTGACTCAATTTCTAAATTTATGCCAATGATAGGATCTGCTGTAGGTATGATTAAACCAGCTATAGTCTTTGTGATTGGAACAGGAGTTGCGGGCTTAAGAGCTATTGCTACAGCAAAGAGTTTAGGAGCTATTGTGTACTCAACTGATATTAGACCAGAAGCAAATGAACAAGCAATGTCATTAGGCGCAAAAATTGTTGACTCTGGAATTCCTATGGATATATCCGTTAGTAGTGATGGAAAACATGCAAATAAACTATCTGATAAATGGTTAAATATAGAAAAAGAAGCGATACTTGATATGGTCAAACAAGCAGATGTTGTCTTTCTATCAGCATTGTTATTAGGTAAAAAAGCACCAATTTTAATTGATGAAGATATGGTTAAAGCAATGAAACCGGGATCAGCAATTGTTGATATTTCTATTGATCAAGGTGGTAATTGTGCACTCACATCACCAGGAAAACGTGAAACTAAACATCAAGTCATCATTGAAGGGTGTAAGAATATCCCAGGCATGATTCCGACAAGTTCAACTTGGATGTTTGCGAATAATATTTATAACCTACTTAAATATTTAGTTAAAGATAATCAAATCAATCTTGATTTAAAAGATGAAATCGTTGAATCCATCCTCGTTTGCCATCATGGTGACCTTGTTCACAAAGGCACGCTAGAGGCAATGGATCAACAGGGATAGGGGGTAGGTTATGACTGAATTGCATATTATCTTACTTGTTATATTTGTAGCCTCAACTCTTATTGGATATGTTTTAATTAAAAACGTTCCATCTTTGCTTCACACACCTTTAATGTCTGGAATGAATGCATTATCAGGTATTACCTTAATTGGTGGCTTAGTTGCTCTAGCGATTACTTATAGAGATCATAGTTTGGTATCTACACTTGCCGCGTGTCTTGCAGTTGTTATCGCAACCATTAATGTTGTTGGTGGATTTGGTGTTACACATCGCATGCTCAAAATGTTTAAGAAGAAGGAGCATAATAATGACTAATATCACAGCGCTTATGATTACACAAACCGGATATTATATCATTTCTGCTATCCTAGCTTTAAGTGTGATGTTTGGTCTATTTTTGATGAGTAAAGTCGAAAATGCGAAACTTGGAAATGCGATTAGTGGTACCGCGGTCTTAGTAGGCGTCATTGTGAGTTTGATTAAATATGATATCTTACCAATTTGGTTAGTCTATGTATGTCTTGCTCTTGGTTCAGCAATTGGATTATGGTTAGCGATTAAGATCAAAATGATTGAAATGCCTCAATTGATTGCCCTACTGAATGGTTTGGGTGGCCTATCATCAGTTATTGTAGGCGGATATGCATTATTAGGCATAGGTACAGATCAAAAAGTTTTTAGTGATGTTGCTGCAATGTTGGCAATCATCATTGGGGGCTTAACCTTTATGGGGTCTATGGTTGCTGCAGGAAAACTGCATCGTGTGATCAACCAAAAACCAGTAGTCATTAAGATGCATCAATTGATTTTAACCCTATTAGTTTCATTGATGGTTTTAGTAATCGTGCTTAGACTTGTAATTAACCTAGATTTAACTTTATCACTCATTATATTTGTATTATTATCATTTGCATTTGGTATTTTATTTGCAATTCGCATTGGCGGTGCAGATATGCCAATCGTGATTTCCCTTTTAAATAGTTTATCTGGTGTTGCAGCAGCAATTTCTGGACTTGCAATTGGAGATGTCCTATTGGTATCAATTGGTGGTATAGTTGGCGCGTCAGGCTTATTATTAACACAAATTATGTGCCGTGCGATGAATAGAAGTCTAATTGAAATTTTAGCAGGTAAAACGACGACTAGAGTTGTAGTGGGTTTAGAAAATGAGATACCAGTTGAGACCATAGAAGAAGATCTAATAGAAAATGTAGATTTCAAAGAAATCGTTAAGACTGCTAAAAATATTATTATCGTTCCAGGTTATGGAATGGCAGTAGCTCAAGCCCAACACATCTTAAAGCAAGTTTCTGATGTGTTAAAGAAACGTGGATCAAATGTTCGTTTTGCCATTCACCCAGTTGCTGGTAGAATGCCAGGCCATATGAATGTGCTGCTCGCAGAAGCTGATGTAGATTATGATGAGCTCTTTGAAATGGATGATTTAAATGATGAGTTTAAAAATATTGACCTGACAATTGTTGTTGGTGCAAATGATGTTTTAAACCCAGCAGCAAGACAAGCTGAAGGAACACCAATCTATGGAATGCCTATTTTAAATGTTGATCAAACTAAGAATATCTTTATCTTCAATTATGATTTAAATCCAGGATATTCTGGAGTTCAAAATCCTCTTTATCAACGCAAAAATGGTGTTTATCTATTTTTAGGTAATGCACATGAAACACTACAAGCATTTTTAACTGAAATTAGAGCCATCGAAATCTAAATAAATAATTATAGAACCAATATAAAAAAGGCACATTAATCAGTTGCCTTTTTTATTTATTAGGCTTAGATTAATGTTATGATATAATAAATAAAGTTGAGGTGGATATGAAACTAGCAATTTATGATTTTGATGGGACTTACGTGTCTAAACAAACACTCCCACTTATGTATAAACTTTGGAAACAAAACAATCTAAATATGAAGTC
>CAYJDZ010000126.1:0-3921 GCA_964368955.1 uncultured Mariniplasma sp. | reverse complement strand
GGTGTAATTTTTTCTTTAATAAATCTTCTTTTTTTATATCTTGCATTTTAAAATAACCATCGAATTGTTCAATTAATTTATTAGGTAAAATCTCTTTTAGATAAACTTTATGAACTAACTCATCAATTAATTTAAGTTCATTTTCAAAATGAAGTGCTTGAACTAAGTTATGAAAATAATTGTCCCTATTATGAACAAACATTGACTCATACTTTAGAACAAGTTTAAAAACCATACTAACCATTTGATTTGTGAATGCATTATTATGAACACGTTCATGATATTCATCTGGTCCCATGACATCCCAAATTTCAAATCTATCTTTAAGAATTGCGTAATGGCCATAATCTAAATAGAATCTTGCAACTTCCAAAATAACTTCTAAAGCTCCATGCTTCAATATTTCAATATCCATTGTTCGTTTGATATATAAATCAATAGCGTAAACAATATCGCCTGAAATATGAATTTGTTTATCTTTAAAATAGGTTCTGGTTAAACGATTTGTAAAAACATCAGTAACATTATAGTCAGTGCATGCATCAAAACCACCTTCTTGAGATTCCCAAGCATAAAATGCTCCTTTAAAACCATATGAGATTGCTTTATCTTTAGCACCTTGTAGTGTGTTTATACGATATTCAATAATTCTTTTGGCACTGATTAAATCTGTGTTTAAGTAAAAAGGAAGCATAAATATTTCAGTATCCCAAAAAATTGCGCCTTTATAGGTTTGTCCTGAGATCCCTCTTGCTGGTATAGATGAGTTTTCATATCTTTTGGGTGCTAGCAATAATAAATGATATATGGAATATCTTAGCGCTGTTTGAGCTTTGTCATCGCCTTGTATCTTCACATCTGAATCATCCCATTTTAATTTCCAATCAGTTTGATGGTTTTCTAAATGATACGGATATCCGAGTGATTGAACTTCATGAAGCTTTTGTGCCAATTCTTGATCACTTTGATTTACACCAACAATGGCATATTGATAGAAAGTATATGTCTGATGTGCAACTGCTTTAATCCTAACATCATATAATGCTTCTTGGTCAACTACTTTACTTATATAATGAGTGTGATCAAAGTCACATTCAATTTGTTTTAAACAGGTTATTCTATCTTTTTTCTCGTGTGTAGTTCCCGAAGCGTAAAGAACATCTTGGGTTTTTAACACGATGTTTTCGATATGAGGCCCATTAATATCCCAAATGTTTGTATCAATTCCTGTTAATAATTCAATATCAACATCTTTGTCTGATGTCACCTGATATTTTCCAATCACAAATCTATCTTCTAAGTCTGGAGTAAATCGTTCAGAGTATATGCTCACAAGTGCATCATGGACTTTAAAAACTGTTTTACGACTCATCACAGCATCTACTAAACTTAGTGTTTGTTCATGCGTTATGGGTATATCCTTTAAAATGTTGAGTTTTTTTTGATTGACTTTAATTGTGGTAAAGAGAGGATTAAAGCAATTAACTGATTCTCTCCAACCATTTCCAACTTGATCATAAATAAGTGGCAAATTAATGCCTACCTTTTGTTCCATACGGTATTCATCTAAAGTTCCTCTGATGCCTAGTCTTAAATGACCAATTAGAAATTGGTTACCATAATGGGTTATTTTGTTATGATCGAAACCAAACTTTTTAATTTCCCACATAGTCAATTGTTGTTGTTCCCTTCTTTAAATGATATATTTGATCATAAATCATAATTGCTTCGTTTAAGTCTTTGTCTATGGTTAACACAATTTTTATTGGTGAAACATCAATTTTAATACTTGATCCAAAATAGTGAATATTAAATTGATAGGATTTCCATGTTTGTGGACATGTTGGTGCAAGTTTTAAAATATCTCCATCACTTCTAAGTCCACCAAAACCATAAACGATGTTCACCCATGCTGCTGCAATTGACGTTAGATGCAAACCTTCATGGGTGTTTCTGTTATAGTCATCAATATCCATTCTCGTCGCAAACCCAAAGAAATCAAGAGCTTGTTCTTTATATCCAAGTTCTGATGCGATAATTGAATGGATTGATGGAGATAAAGAAGATTCATGAATTGTTTTAGGTTCGTAGTAATCATAATTAGCTTTTTTAGTAGCTCTATCAAATCTTTGATTAAATAAGAACATAAACATCAAGACATCGGGTTGTTTAATCATATCATTTCGATAAATACGGTCGTAACTCCAATGCGTATAAAGAGGAAAATCAGTTACAGGGATTGCATGTATATCAAGATGTGGTAAATCTTTAAATCCTTCATGTTGTTCATATATCTTTGTTTGATGATCATATGGAATATACATCTTATCACATTGTTTTTTCATCATATCAATTTCATGTGGTTTTAGAGATAATTTTTTTTCTATCATTTGAATTTTTGGATTGTCTTTATATGTTTGATAGACTTCTATCATATATTTCATAGATTCTTTAGCTAACATATTTGTATATGCATTATGATTAACCATCATTTGAAATTCATCTGGACCCATCACACCATAATATCCATATTTAGTTGAATCATGATTATATTGACCTCGTGATGAGAAAAAACGCGCGATTTCAACAAGCATTTCAAATCCAAAATCAAATAAGAAATCATAATCTTTCGTGTTTTTTACATAATGCCAAATTGCATAAGCTACTCCACTTGTTGGTTGAAATTGTAGCGAAGCATGTTGCCATAAATCGCACGCTTCTTCACCATTTAAGGTCGCAATCGGATAACATGCACCAACACAATCTAATTCTTTTGCTCGTATTCTTGCTTGGTCTAACGTATTATATCTAAACATCAGCAGATTTCTTGCAGCACCAGGGTTTGAAAATAAGTAGACAGGAAGACAATATGTTTCAGAATCCCAAAAAGTATGCCCGGAATATGCTTCTCCTGTTAATCCTTTAGCTCCAATATTATTACTTTCTGAAACACCTTGATAAGTATTCACCAATTGAAATAAACAGTATCTTATCCCTTGTTGGTTGTAAGCGTCACCTTCAATAACGATATCATTATTTTTCCAATAGTTTGCATAAAATTCAGTGTTTTGTTTAAGTGTTTCTTTATATGAGACACCTTTAAGAAGTTGTTTAGCTTCTTCTTTAAAAGCTTCTATTGTTTTTGTTTTTGTTTTATCAACTAGGGAGACAATATTTTTTTCTATGATGACTTCTTTTTCAAGTTTAAAAGAGATTTCCTCAAGATTAAGTCGATTTGAATATGAATGTTTTGACTCATAGTTAACATTTGCAGATATGCTATACTTTGAATATACACGTTGATTAGTTGTTGTTTTTCCTAATATGTAGTTATTTCCAAAAGATAAAACTTCCCAAAAACCTTCATTACCCCAATGTTTCACATCTAAATCAAGACCTAACTGAAGTGTGATGTCACCATGATAGTTTATTGGTTTGATCATAATCATTTGGTGTGACAATTGAAAAACGTCCATATTTAAAATTCTTTTGAATGTTAATTCAAATAAATCTTCAACTCTATATGTTCTTATTGACTCGCCGGTTTTAAAATCTAATACTCTCTCATAGTTTGATATTGTTTTTGAGTCAAAAACAAATAACTTACCATCTATAAAAAGTCTTACATAAAAAACATTTGTGGCATTTACCATATAGTGCAACTTATCAGAAATACCTTTATAATGACTTCGTCTTATATCATTAGGCACTTCATAGATGCCATTAAAATAAGTCCCGATTAATGATTTTTTTGGATATCCTTCATCAAAAAACCCTCTTACCCCCATATATTCATTAGAAATTGAAAATAACGATTCTGAAACAACAGCGTTTTGTTCATGGAAGCTTGTTTCTTTAAGTTTCCACGGATCTACATCGTAATATCTTTGTGCAATTTTTGCCATAATAGCTCCTTTACTG
>CAYJDZ010000125.1:2082-3992 GCA_964368955.1 uncultured Mariniplasma sp. | reverse complement strand
CCTATAATAAATATAGTATATCCCTTCTTCTAATGTGAGATTGATATCTAAGCTAGATTCTCTAAGCAAGACACCTAATCCAAAATAAAGTGAAAAGATTCTAGAAGTCTTTAAGCTATAAAGTCCAGGCTCATCGATGATTAGCTTAATGACTTCATTATCATAATGATGATCTATTTTAAGTGTTTTGCTACCTGTATTATAAATTTCAACTGGATTTAGCATTGGACTATCATCAAGTGGCAAGTTATCAATAATGCCTATTTGTAAAACATTTGGATAGGGGTTATCCCCAAACCCGTAGACGACAACTTTATATGAACCCGCTTTTAAATCGTAAACTTCACTGTTGTTATAACCACCTATATTGACTCCATATAAATTGAGTATTTCATCTTGATCATTTAATAATTTGTAGTTATATCCATAAATCATGACATTTTCATCATTTGCAAGACTAAAATTATAAGCATGTGAATCGAGGTAATTTGATAAAAGAAGCTCATATGAATCAATTTCATTGTAGTTATTGCTTGTATATGGAAAATGTTTTAATACAATATCACTTGATTCATACTCTAATTCTTTCTTTTCATAAGAAACATTACTCTTTTTTAGACGAGATGAACTTAAAATGAGTTTATAAGTATTTGGTTCTAATAAAACTTCTGATTCGTTATTGATATCTCTAACATAAACCCAACTACTTCCATTAAACTTATAAAGCATACCTTCTGCATTTTGTAGATGAAAGACATAAACGAGCGTGTCATCTACCTCTAATTTAAATGATGCATCTCCTAGGGTTGCTCCATGATAAAATGGTTCAGTAAAATATGTTTCAGGTAGAGGAGTCATTGTGGATAAATCTTTTGAATAAACATCAACAACATCGATGATCTCGATTGAGACAGTTCCAGTCATTTGATCATTAGACATTAGATAAAACTCATGATTGCCTTCAAGTGCTCCATAAGTATAACCGTTTGTGATCTCATCATATAGATAATCTCCATTAAGATGTGGCACATAGATTATTAAATCACTAGTTTTTTCGAATCTAAATTTAACAATTTGTCTATCTGTTGTTTGTAAGGTTAGTTTAACGATATCCATCGCCGATTCTAACTTAAATGGATATGTTGTATTTTCTTCTAATGCTATGGGTGGATTAATGAAATCGACTAATCCAGTTTTTTCTAGTTTAAATAAATACCAGTGGACTGAACTCATTCTACTCTTTTCAATCTCAAGATAATAATAACCATTTTCCTTAATTTCAATTAATTCAAACGAAACGCGTTCAGGTACTCTACTTATGGGGATTTCAGTTTTGTTTTCATCATAAACTTTATAGGATAACCTGTGACCTGAAGTAATAAACTGATAAATCCCTTTTTCTAGATATCCTTTATAAAAGTGAGTATATCCAGGATCTTCTTGATAGATTAACTCTGACAGATAGTCTGTCACCGTTTTAACAGAATCCATTGTATTAGGGTATAAAAGATGTAAAGTAGTATCTTTGCTTAGGTCTGGAGCTGCAAATGAATTGAAATTATAAACTTCATTGATTATGGTTTCAACACTTACCTCTTGTTCACTTAAATCAAGTTTAAAGTTTGTATCTACCTTATATCCGTTTTCCATAAATGAAATCGTCATTATTAGTTTTGCGTCTTTTAAAACCTTTGAAGAAATCTCTAACATTTCATAAAGCATAACTAAAGCATCATAAGTCTCTTGATCTAGGATATCTTTAAGCAATGCTTCAATGGTGTAAATACCATTTTTTTCACTAAAGCTCATTGCTTTAAAGTCAAATGTTGGTAGTTCATCTGCTTCAGCTACAACCAAACTCTTATAGTATTGTAACTCAGTATCAGTTAGTTTTTTTTCTCGAACTAAAT
>CAYJDZ010000125.1:0-1982 GCA_964368955.1 uncultured Mariniplasma sp. | reverse complement strand
AAACTCTTATAGTATTGTAACTCAGTATCAGTTAGTTTTTTTTCTCGAACTAAATACTTATTATTATAAATCTCTTCACCCCAAGTGTAGGAGATATATTCATCATTTCTTCTTTGTATGACTTGGGATCCTTCATTAGAGATAAATCGATAATAAAAAGGGTCTAGAACCACTTGTTCAGTAGTTCTAGATGTTTCCTCATATGAATCCATACCAATCGTTGTAACTTGGGTGCTTGCTGTCGTTAGTGTGTACATTTGATTATTCTTACCATCAAATTTGCTGATTTCAGTCATGAATTTTTGATAGACTAAGACGTTATTATAAAACTGTTCTTTATCTACATCCTTATCGAGTTCTAAAGGTATTTCATAGGTTTTATTGATAATTTCTATATCATCTTCACTTTTTAAACTCCCACTTGCGAAAGTCACCATATACCCAGAAATATTATATCTTTGACCTAATGTCAATGTCTTTTCTACTTTCTGAGTTTCACCATTCAATGTTAACTGAGAAAAGAAAATATCGTCGATAAAGTCTTGTTCATAAAGATAGGCATAAAAAACAGTGATGCCTATATTAACTGAAATGTCTTTATAAATAGCCTTAGGAATAACTTGAAAAGAAATCACTGCGTCATCGTCTGTTTCTTTTACTCTAGTGGTGATATCATAAAAAGTCTCAAAATTAGATATGTTAATTTCGTATGATTTTTCAGTTTGCTCTATATCATTTTTATCTATACATCCAGATAATGAAAACACCAATAGTAATACAATAAGTAATATTATTTTTTTCATAGATTTAATCATGCGTATTTCGTAATTTCTAATACGATTCCTTTCAATTTTTTATCTTTTAATGTCTATTTTTTAATGATTTTTCCAGTAAAACTCTTAATCAAGTAAACTCATATCAATTAATATAGCTTCTATGTCATTTTTATCATTGACTTTTAAAGCTATAAAAGTAAGCTTAGTATTCTTATTTAATAAACTTTCTAAATCGATGTTTTCATCAGTGATGAAGACAATCTTTCTACTAGAATTTAAAACTTTATATTGACTTGCTAAAATGTATCTACCTTCATTTCCCAGTAGTTCTAATGCATTAAAATATTCATATGAATCTATAGATTCCAATGTGCCTTCTATTTCAAATATCTTGCCAATATAAGTTGGATTGTTTGCGATTTGATCAATACTTGTGATTTGACCCATTGAAGGGAGAACATATGTTCCTTCATAGGGTTTAATCATCGCTGTAGTTAGATCAAATGAACCAATAAAGCCTTCAAGATATTGGTATTGACCATATATTTCAATCATATCTCCAACTTTTCCATCATATTTTAAAGCTGCATATCCACTACCATCATAGATTAAAGCCATGCCTTTATAGATATGATAGACAATACCACTGATCACAACTTCTCCGATATCATCTTTATATTTATTGTTTGCTTGAGCAATAGTAAGTTTATCTCCTGCAAGAAGCCAAATACGGGCAAATCCACCTTGATCATACTTATCATTAACTAATTGATATCTTAAAGATTCATATACGCTTTGTCTTAAATTAGGATTAACTCTTGCTTGTGAATTAATCAGGTCAGAATGGTCAAAGACCCAAGTTACGGTTGACCCAAAATATCCCTGATTTGGAAGATTTAGATATTCACCTTTATAAGCCATATCTTGAACTTGATTTTCTAGATACATCTTCTCATAATCGAAGTAATATAGATCGAAATCTTTATAAATGTAGTCTGCAAGCTTTATATTTGAAAGTGTATGTGTCGTAATCAAATAAGGGTCGACACCTATTCCATATCGGTAATAAACGGTAATCTCTATTGCTTTATCAATATAGCCTTCTAATTCTAATCTTGTTTGTTCATCCATTTCAATATTACTAAAGGTATTAACACCATTTGTGAATATGTATTGATCATTAAATATGGTATAAATCGCAAATAA
>CAYJDZ010000124.1:0-3997 GCA_964368955.1 uncultured Mariniplasma sp. | reverse complement strand
TCATATTCTTGATTAATGTAAAACAAGATAACTGGATTAAATAGTAATCCAATCATTGAAATCGTTAATGCTACATAAGTCATTTTTGTTACCCCCATTTAGTTTTTTTTATTTCAGCTTATGCTAAGAAAATTGTTCCTCATCTAATGACTCCTAAATAGTCATTCTTTTACAATATTTTTTTCTCAAAAATATTTTTAGTTGTTTATCTCCCAAATATTCCCCCATCCTACAATTGATTTTCTAGCCTTGCAAATCTAAATAATATTTACTGATGATGTCATTATTCAAGGCATACATTAACTCACTTTTATCTTTACCAGTCATTTCAACATATACTAAATTTTTATTTCTTTGTTTTAACTTCTCTATATACTCTTTAGAAGGTATTGAATTCGATTTACTACTATTGAACCTCTTGCTTGTGATAACTAAATTCCATATATCATCACTATACATAAATGACCAAGGCAAGACATGATCAACTGAGATATCTCTTTTATTTAATGCTTCACCCGTATAGAAATCATGAATTTTACCCTTGTCAAACTCTTTTAATAATATATCTTTGTATCTACTTAAATTGTTTCTTTTTATCTTTAACTCTTGTGAGCCTTTAACTTTAGATGTTATTCTTGGAACCCTATTAAATTGTTCCAACAATTGAGCCCATTTATAGTTTAAAAGTTGGATAAGAAGTATGCCATAATCTTTAATAATTAAACTATCTTCTTTTCGAAATCTAATCCATTTTTCTTTTTTGTTAAGTTCATAAATATCAACTATCTTTCCATTGATCTTTAAAAACCGCCAACATACGTCTTGCTTTAAAGCAGTAGCAACCCTATTTACAACGGATTCATAATACTTTTCATCCTCAAAAAGAATGCGACATGCTTGATCATACCAAACAGGTATATTAGTTTTTGTCAAACTTTTATATTTTTCAATTATTTCTTCAGTAATTTGATATATTATCGGTGGTTTCTTTAGATTAGGTCCTTGTTTAAGATTAAAGAAGAAAATTTGGTTCCAATAATACTTTAGGACTTTTTCTCCGATTTGAAAAAAACTGATTTCAATGTCATCATCAGTTTCTATAAAATTATTAGATATGGCGCACTCAATTATCCCTCTGCCCCATGCCAATTTATATGTATTGTCATTTGCCATTTTTGTAATGACATCTAACCACATTCTAAGATGTTTTTCCAATAAATCCCCCTCTAATATTTTTGTCTGCTTGGTATTACTCCTCTTACTCCACCTTGAGGATCAAACACATCACCATCATATCTAGGTATAAGATGCACATGTAAATGAAATATAGTTTGACCTGCTGATCTGCCATTGTTAATCCCAATATTATAACCATCAGGTTTATATTTATTATCTAATAAATCTTTTAAAAACAAGATTTCTTGATCTATGGCTTTCTTTTCATTAGAGACTAGATCAAAATATTGTTCAACATGCCTTTTTGTAATAATTAAAGCGTGTCCTTTATTAACTGGATAATTATCGTAAATAGAAAAAATATATTCATTTTCATGAATGATAGTTTTTGGATTTGATTTTATTTCGCAGAACATACACATCCCCATCACGTTCCTTTAATATGATTATATCAAAAAACATCGGTAAACGTTCTTAATCATAAAAAAACAACAACTTTTTATAAAAATTGTTGTCGTTTTGTAAAATAATACTGAAGGCGGTCCTAACTATATAAAAAAATCTTTACTTTTAGTAACACCATGTTTCTTTTGACTGCCTGATTAAAATAAAACATTGAAAAGCAGTTTTTTTAAATTTTATTAAATATAATCTCAGGCAACACAATATTGTATCCGTCTTGTTTTTCTTTATCAAACCAATAAACTATATGATTTACGGTGATCTCACTGATAACATATCCACTTGATAATAATTTCTTAATTTCATCATTATACTTACTCGAGAACTTAAGAATTTTCTGACCTAAGTCATTACAAACAACTTCATCAGTCAAGTTTAGTTTGGATCCACTATAAATGTTTTTTATGCCTTTATCTGTAAACTTAAAATAACCCAATTGAACATCTTTATGTGATAATTGAAAAAGCAATCTATGTGGCTCATCATAGTTTTTTTGATCATCTATAACACTAATATCTTTATAAGAGAAAAATATATTATGTGTAGTATGGATGTGTAAATTATTTTTGGCTCTAGTCATACCTACATAAATAAGTCTAAGTTCATCCTCCTTAAAGTATCCCTGCTTATCATAAAACATGATAACATTATCAAACTCTTTACCTTTTGATTTATGAAGTGTGGATACATAGACTACATTTTGATCAATAAAATCTTCATATTTAGATTCTTTAATAAACTCAACAAAATCAGATATAAAAGGTGTGTTATTTAATGATAAAAATTGGTACAAAACTTTTATCGCTAAGTCCTTATGGTTGCTTTTTTGATTTAAAATAAACTCATCAACAACTTTTGATATATTTTCCTTATTAATCATAGGTGTTGTATTATGTTTTTTAACAAGGTCAAGTAAATCTTGAAATTCAATCATTTTGTCAATTGAAAAATCGTCTTGTGACTGAATAAGTTTAGCATGAACCCCATTAAAACCTAACAATCCATAAATAATAGAAGCCTCTTCATTTGTTCTTGTGAAAATAGCAGTTGTTCCTTCAAAATTTGAATCTAAAAAATCATCAACCACAGCTTGATATTTCGGTGTGTCCTTTGAGTGCTTAACTAATTTAATATCACCGCTAGCTTCTGTTATGGCTTGAATTTTTGATGTTTTAATTCTATTTTTTAGCATTCTAACAAAGTAGTTGGAATAATCAACAATGTTTTTTTTACTTCTATAATTGTAGAGTAGTTCATATAATTTTGCACCATCTTTGACCAAATTTTGCATATACTCAGAGGATGAACCTCTAAATTCATAAATATTTTGATCATCATCTCCAACTGCTATAACTCTTAGTTCTGGATTATATTCAATAAGTGTTTGAATAAGTTCATATTCATCCGCAGACATATCTTGAGCTTCATCAATGACTAAAACCATTTTAGTAATTTTATCTAAGTCCACCTCATGACTATTAATAATGTTAATAGCTTCACGAATAACATTCGAAGTTCTTTCTATATTTCCTATTTGACCAATAAGATCAAATGCGTAACTATGAAATGTTTTAATGTCAATATAGAATGCTGTTGTTCCAATTAAATCAATTAGCCTAGACTTAAACTCGTTTGCTGCTGCTCTAGAAAAGGTCAACATCAGTAATTGTTCTGTTCTAATATCTTCGGTATATATAATTGATGCAAGCTTGTGAACCAGCAATTTGGTTTTTCCACTACCCGGTCCTGCACCAACAACAATTGTTTGGCTATCTTTATCCTTAATAATATCAAGCTGTTGTATTGACAAAGAACCAAATAATTCCTCAAATTTTTCTTTAGACAGATTCCTTGAGATCTCCTTCTTTCTTTCGCCAGCAAAATATTTATTCAAAAAATCGATATATTCCATATGGAAATAGTCATCAACAAATTTTAATGCAGACATATGATCCTTAGTCATTTTTTCAGCATATTCGCCCACAATGTGAATTTGTTGAACTCTAATTTTATAATATTGTTCAAGCTTTTCATAATCTGCTTTTGTATACATTTTTTTATTATCAATTTGTAATCTTGTGATTTTCATGGGTGAGTAAGTTACTAAAAATCCACCTTCTATTTTTAAAGCTCCTATTCGTTTCAAATAGTAAATGGCATCTTCTACATCATGTGTAGTATAACTTTTGTTTCTAAATATATCCTTATGCTTATTCACATAATCTTTAATTTCAATGATAGAGAAATAAACACTAATCAAATCCCTTTGATTCATATCTTTCTTATAGATTGGATGATTAAGTAAAAACTTAATAATGTGCCCTGCAATATCATGTAAAAATTTTAATCTATCTAGAAT
>CAYJDZ010000123.1:2740-4007 GCA_964368955.1 uncultured Mariniplasma sp. | reverse complement strand
CATCGATAATCCTGCCCAAACAAAATCAACTAATCCCCAAGAGATAATCAGTGATAATCTTCTTGCATCTGAAGTCATTCTTGCCATTACCCATCCTTGAGGAGTTTTGTCAAAATAACTATAAGACAATCTTTGCAAGTTCTTAAACGCTTGTCTTCTGAGTTCATAACTTGTTTCGGCTTCAATGATTCCTGCTTGATGAATAAATCCCCAAACTGACAATCCAAAGCCAGCTGCTATCAAAATGTTTATAGCTACAAAGTATGGCCAAGTTGAATAATCGCATTCGATAAAATAGACATCAATAGCATATCTATTAATTAAAGGAATAAGTGCATCTAATAATGCAACGCAACTTGAAAATAGAACTAGCAATATAATTCTTTTCTTTGATGAAAACACAATACCTATTATTTTTTTCCATGTAGATAACTGAACCTTATACTCTACATCAATATCATCTTCCTGATGCATCGGATTCACCTACCTTTACTGATTTTTCAAACGCTTTTTCTAGTTTGCCTTGGATATCCCAAAGTTTTTTGTACAATCCTTCTTGTTGACTTAACTCATCATGCGTCCCAATCGCTTCAATAGATCCTTTGTCTAGAACAATAATTTGATCTGCTTCTTTTGCGGTTGTGATTCGATGAGTAATAATAATGGTTGTTTGTCTATATTTTTTAGCCAGTAAAGCTTGTCGAATCATAATATCTGTTTGAGTGTCAACTGCACTCAAAGCGTCATCAAATATTAGAATCGGCTTATCTTGGACCAAAACCCTAGCAATAGCAACTCTTTGCTTTTGACCACCCGATAAAGTAGTTCCTTTTTCACCAACTACTGTTTCATACCCTTTTTTAAAGGTTCTAATGTCTTTTTCTAATGCCGCAATTTCTGCAGCTTTAATCACTCTATCTTTAATTGCATCTTTATGTGTAATTGCGATATTTTCGTATACTGTTTTAGAATATAGAAATGGATCTTGAAGTACTACACCAATTTCACTTCTAATGTGTTTTTTCTTAATGTTTTTAAGTGACACTTGATCAATCAAGATATCTCCACTTTGATATTCATGGAGTCTCATCAAAATATTGATAATAGTTGATTTACCACTACCTGTTCTACCTATGATAGCGACTGTTTGACCTGCTTTAATTTTAAAATTAACATCTTTAAGCAGATGTTCTTGTGTATCAGGAAACTTAAATGAAACATTCTTAAATTCAATATTTCCTCTAATTGTAGGTTCTTCAGTCCCATC
>CAYJDZ010000123.1:0-2640 GCA_964368955.1 uncultured Mariniplasma sp. | reverse complement strand
ACAACTCTAGATCCAGAAAGATTTTCTTGAACAACTGTCATCATATCTGATTCAGTTTCTTCAATACTTTGAAAAATCTTTTCAATTTTTATAAAGTAAATAGTTGATGATGTTGCAACCAAGGGGATTAAAGATAGAGATATCCAAACCATTGTAGGATTAATAAAATATAATTGAAATGCTCCAAAAAATAGGGTAACAAGCAAATAAATGAAATCTAGCATCCTTGTTGTTAAAAAGGTTGTTGTTGTTTCTACATCCGTTGTACATCTTTGGATTAAATCACCTGTATCTGCGTTATTATGAAACTCATAATCTAAGTCTTGTATATGTCCATAAAGTTTCACTCTTAATTTTTCAGCCATTTTTTCAAGTAGCGAGCCTCTAATCCATTGTTCGAAAAATCTCAAAGTGAATCTAAACACTTGTAATAAGAGAAGTGCTGTGACAATTCTTAATACAATATTTAAAACAATTGCGTCTTTTTGAAAAAAGAATAATAGAAAAGAAGGTAGGTTGACTTCACCTACACTTATACTACCGTCTGCAACACCTGGTTGTACTAATAAAGTTTTAATTAAATATTGAGTGAACAGTGGAATATTAGAGTATGTGTATTGATGAATCGTTGTAATAATAACAGCAACCACAAATAAAAAAAGGAATCCTTTTGCTAAGTTGAACAACTTGATTGTGCGCATAAACATACCTCCTTAGCTCGAATTAAGTATATATGATATATGAATTTTAGTCAATATCTTACACCATAATATGGCCTCTAAACGCAAAAAAATAAACTTATCTAAAGTTTATTCTTTTATTTATTATGCATATATGAATTTGTTGATTTTTCTTGTGAATACCCTATACATCAATACCGCATCCTTATAGTATTGGGAATTTGACAATAATTTTTCACAATCTTTCATGAAATAGGTAAGAATCTCTTGATCATCGGTAATAAATGATTGATTAAGGACTTCACGCTTAATATAACTGATAATTTCTTCTTTGTCTTTAGTGTATTTATAAAACAAATGCTTTTTGATCAATTCATAGCGTGGATCAATAGCTACTTCTATTTCATTCATAATAGTTATAATGTTGTCTTTGTATTTTAGTTTATCTAAATTTAATAAATGAAGTATCAACCATTGATTAGAAGCGCTATAATTGTTCTTAGATAAATTAAAAGCTTTATCATAACTTCCTCTAAAATAGTGGCATCTTGATATAATGTAGTCTTTTTCTGATTGTTTTATCTCTGACATCTTACTTAATTCTTCTTGCATGTCTTCGGGTGTACGAACTCTAGACTCATAAATCAGTTTTTGAACATTGATTTTTTGAAGTTGATTAAATAATTGCTTTTCGATCAATTCACTTGCGTATTTTTGATATAATTTATGAATTAGAAAGTGATGATTAAGTTTGAGTGAATGCATCAATTGTAATTTTCTGATGATTAGTTTGATAGTGTCAGAATAAGGTTGTTGTTTCTCTATTAAATTTAAAATAAGCATACCTTCGGAATATCTCATTTCTTCATACAAGACATGGTTAATAAGGATTATTGAAATTATAAATGATTCATGTGGCATTGATGAAACAATGGATACTAATTGCTTATATGCCTTCTCAACATCGGTGTGTTTTCTATTTAACACATGATAGGCGTAACTAACTAATATCGATTGATAATCCATGCGGTCTTCATAATATTGAACCATTTCATTATCTATTTCTTCGTCTTTTAAAGAAGCATCGATGATACGATCTAAATGGATTCTATATGACTCTAGGTCATAGTCATAAGCATCTTTTAAATTAAGTCTTTTTTTGAATTTCTCAACATATTCATCACTTGCTTGAATCATGTTGTTTTCCACTTTAGATAAATATGAGATACAACTGATATCTTCACAAGCTTCTTCTAAAGTCATGTTAAGTTCTTTTCTTTTATATCTTATTGCAGAACCAAATGGTTGGCTGATATATAGTTTATCAGCTTGTCTTTTTTTAATTAATTGAATCAGTTCATTTGTAATAATGTACATTGTTAACTCCCTTTTTTTCTCATGATAGTATAGTGTCTGATGTTAATTTGAAAATTTATTGAAAAAAAAGCGAAAATCTTGATTTAACTAATAAAGTCAAATGACTTGATTTTACTAGCTATCTAAAATATCCCAAAAGAAAAAGCCCTAACAGGGCTACTTTCTCATCTGTTTTTATCTGTTAATATCTATTTTATATGAATTTAGCTTTATCTTTATAGCGACATATATCATATAAAGGGCATATCTTACACTTTGGATTTCTAGCTAAGCAATGATATCTGCCAAAGAAAATGAATTGATGATGAACTAGTTGCCACTTTTCTTTTGGGATTTTTCTATTTAATTTTTGCTCTATTGTAAAGACTGAATCATTTTCTTTTGCGAAACCTAATCTAACTGAAACTCTTGAAACATGGGTATCTACTGCTAAGGCAGGAATCCCAAATGCATTCGAAAGAACTACATTTGCAGTTTTTCTACCAACACCTGGTAGAGATTCTAAATCTTCTCTATTGTTTGGAACATTTGATCCAAATTTTTCAACTAAAACAATCGCTAAAGCTTTTATATTTTTTGCTTT
>CAYJDZ010000122.1:0-4027 GCA_964368955.1 uncultured Mariniplasma sp. | reverse complement strand
AAGAAAAAACACCTAGTTTCTTCGTTTCACCAGAAAAAAACATTTGTAAATGCTTTGGATGTGGTGAAGGTGGATCACCGATTAATTTTTATCGAAAAATTAAAAACATTTCTTTTGAAGAAGCTGCAGAAGAACTTGCCACGAGGGCTGGTATTGAAATTAAGGAAACAAAAGTAAAAGCCGACCCCTATGAATCTTTTTATGCACTAATGCAAGAAGTTAAAGAATTTTATAAATTTAACTTAAAAAATAGTGAAAAAGGGCAAGAAGCGCTCAAATATTTATATAAAAGAGAATTAAATGATACAATTATTGATCATTTTGAAATTGGATATGCTTCAAGTCACTCAAATGGATTATACAATCTATTAAATGACAAAGGTTATAAAGTCTCCGATATGATTAAATTAGGTGTCGTTAAACAAAAAGACGATGGATCCTATTATGATTTATTTAGTGATCGTTTAATATTTCCGATTACAAACGCAAAAGGCATGGTCGTTGGATTTAGTGGTAGAACCTTAAATCCGAAAGAGACGATTAAATACGTTAACAGCCCTGAAACAGTTATCTTTAAAAAAGGTCAACTCTTATATCATTTTAATGAAGGTCTATCCGAGATTAGGAAAAATAAACAAGTTGTCTTATATGAAGGTTTCTTTGATGTGATCAGTTCTTATCAAGCAGGGATAAAACATGGGGTTGCGACAATGGGAACCGCATTAACCATTGATCAAGCAAAACTGATGAAACAATTTACAGACTCAATTATTGTTGCCTATGATGGAGATCAAGCAGGACTCAATGCTACACTTCATGCGCTACCTATATTAGAAAAAGTTAAACTAAAAACTGAAGTCCTAACGATTCCTGAAATGATGGACCCCGATGACTTCATCAAAGCCTATGGTCCTGAAAAATACGAAACTTTGTTTGGTGAATACACACAAGATCCTTACCAATTTAGATATCAGTATTATAAAAGAGGTAAAGATTTAACAAACGCAAATGATATAACAAGTTTTAAAAATCATATATTAGAGATGTTAGCTTATGCAGATCAAGCAATTCAAAATATATATAAACAAAGACTTGCTAATGATTTAAAGGTTTCACCAGATGTTTTTGAAATAAAAACTAAAAAACAGCCTGTATTACCACAAAAAGAAAGTATCCCTCAAAAAGAAAACTCAAGAATTGCGAATAAATATGAAAAAGCTGAGAGATATTTAATATATGCAATGTTAAGATCAAAAAAAGATGCAACTCACATTCAAGCAAGACTAAAAACGAGTGATTTTGTAGATCAAGTTCAATCAACGATTAGAATTTTAATAGATTCTTATTATAAAGATCACGAGCAGTTAGAAGTTGAAGAGTTTTTAGATGGTTTAAATATTGAACAAAGAGATTACGCAGAAAATATCCTGTTTAAAGATATTTTATGGGAGTATAACCAAACCATTGATCCCAATGAGTTTGATCATTATATATCCTTAGTCAAAAATGCAAATTATATGAGAAGGAAAAGTTATGTTAGAGCAAAACTTGAAAAAGAAGGCTATGATAACACGATCCTTATGGAAGAATTTAAAATGTTAATGCAAATCAAGTAAATACTTAGGAGGTATGTTTGTGGATTTTGATAAAATAATAACCCAATTAAAGAAAAAAGCTGGAAAAGACAAATTGTTGTCAATCAGTGATGTTGACCCTTTTGCTAGCCCTGGAAGTGAACTCTATTTTGAAATAGAGCGTGCGTTATTAAACAACGATATTGACATCGCAGAAGATGAAGAATACGAAGATGTAGAAATAAAAGTTGAAGAAGAAGAAATAGATGAAGACGACGAGTTTAAAACTGGCCCAGAAGATGAAGATGAACCAGATGATCTGTCTTTATCTGGACTCGAAGTCGAAGAAGAAGAATTAATCAATATTGAAACGATTGCATCTTCTATTAAAATAGATGATCCTGTTCGTATGTACTTAAAAGAGATTGGTCAAATTCCTTTGTTGACGCATGATCTTGAAATTAAGTATGCACAACAAGTTTCAAATGGTCGATATGCAAAGGAACAACTAGATGAATATGAACTAGGTATTCTCGACTTAGAAGAAAGCGATATTGATGAATTAAAAGAAACACAAAGAATCGCAGCTGAAGCCAAAAATAAATTAGTTGAAGCTAACTATCGTTTAGTTGTTTCCATTGCGAAACGATATGTAGGTAGAGGACTCTTATTTCTTGATCTAATTCAAGAAGGTAATATGGGTTTAATGAGAGCTGTTGATAAATTTGATTATGAAAAAGGCTTTAAGTTTTCAACATATGCGACATGGTGGATTAGACAAGCAATCACTCGTGCTGTAGCAGATCAAGCAAGAACAATTCGTATTCCTGTTCATATGGTTGAAACGATTAATAAAATGATTCGTATTCAAAGACAATTGATTCAAGATTTAGGTAGAGAACCTGCAATTGAAGAAATCGCAGATAAAATGGGCATTACTCCTGAAAAAGTTCAAAATATTCAAAGAATTGCTAAAGAACCAATTTCTCTAGAAGCTCATGTTGGTGAGGAAGAAGATTCATCACTTGGCGATTTTATCTCTGATCCAAATGCCCTTACACCACATGAATACATGTTGCAAGAAATGGTTAAGCAAACTTTAGATGAAGTCTTAGAAACGCTAACAGACCGTGAAGAAAAGGTGTTAAGATTGCGCTACGGACTATTTGATGGTAAGAACCATACCTTAGAAGAAGTAGGCCGCGAATTTGGGGTTACACGTGAACGTATTCGTCAAATTGAAGCCAAAGCCTTAAGAAAATTAAGAAGTCCATCAAGACAAAATAAATTACGCGAATTTTATTATGGCAAGAAATAAAAGAATTAGTCTTTTAAGTGAACTGACAAAGGGTTATGACAAAGTATTAGATATAGGAACTGACCATGGGTTAGTCCTTTTAGAAGCTTTTAAAAAAGGATACATCAAACAAGCAATAGCAAGTGATTTAAGAGAAGAGCCTCTCAATCAAGCAAAAAAAAATTTAAATACATATCCTGTTGAATTTGTATTATCAGATGGATTTAAAGATATAAAATCATCTTTTGATTTAGCTATTATTGCAGGAATGGGAGCATATCTCATTAAAGATATCTTAAAACTTGCGCCAAAAGATAAAACATATATTCTTCAAGCTAATGATAAACATGAAATTTTAAGAGCTTACTTGGAAGAAGATGGATTTGAAATCGTTGATGAGTATGTGATTCATGATAAGTTTTTTTATATCATTATGGTTGTAAAACAAGGACAAATGCATCTCTTAGAAGACGACTTATATTTGGGTCCAAAACTTAAATATAAGAAAGAAGCAAGAGCTTATTATGACCATAAAATAAAGCAGTATAAAAAAATATTACCAAAAGCTGATGAAGCTAGACAACAAACTTTAGTAAATCGAATCAAGATTTATCAAATGCAATAAAAAATAAAATAGATAAATATTTATTTTATATTTATCGGAGGTATCAGATGAAAAAAGATTATCAAACGTTACAGCAACTAGATAGAGCACTTAAAATCTTTAGAAGAAGTGGTATCTATGATCGTGTCACAACAAAATTAAGTGATGCAGATATCATGGTCCTATTTTGTGTTGCATTTTGTGATATCAACCAAAAAGTTAAATTAACTGATGTCGCAAACACATTAAAAGTAACACTACCTGCAGTGACACATAAGGTCAATGATTTAGTAGAAAAGAACTACTTAGAAAAGGTGCCTTCAGAAAAAGATCTAAGAGTTATTTTCATTCGTTTAACTGAAACAGGCAAGGTGTATGTAGAATCAATTAGAGATGATTATTATAAACCTATTGAGAAATTAACTAAACATTTAGGTGAAGAAGACTCAAAAAATCTTTTAAGAATCATGGAAAAAATCGGTAAAATTGGCAAGATAAAAGTATAATCTAAAATTATATAAATATTTCCTTAAAAATCGCTTTACATTCGGC
>CAYJDZ010000121.1:0-4067 GCA_964368955.1 uncultured Mariniplasma sp. | reverse complement strand
CTTTAATTCTTGTTCATATAGCAGTTTAGACTTCTTCTTTTCTTCTTGGATGATAGATTTTTCTTCTAGTTTAATTTGCTTTCTAGTTTCTCTTATTTTCATAGCAACTTCTTTATGTTCTTCAGAAATTACTTTATTAGTTTCAGAAACAAAGGTTAAGTAACTAGATAAGGCTTCTTGATTCGATTTTAAATGAGAACGTTCTAATTTAATCTTTTCTTCAATAGCTGCTTTTTTGGCGTCTTCGATGAGGCTTCTTTTGTTTTCTTTAAGGAAATCTCTGTTAAGCTCATCAAGCTCTTTCATCAATCTTTTTTCCATACGAATGGTGTTATTATAATCTACTTCTTTAACCTCACGAATAGTTTTTGAAACTTTAATTTTTTCTTTTACTTTTTCAATTTTATCTTCTGTTTCTTCTTTAACTAATGCCTTGAAGTAATAATCTTCACCATATTCATCATCTAGATTGAAATATGATTTATAAATTGCATTCGATATTTCAATTGTTTCTCGAAGTGATTTTTTTAAAGCTACTTCGAATGTTGAAGATTCTTCCATATTATCATCTAATGCTTTTTTAAATTGTTTTTTATATTGTTCAAGATAATATTGATTAATATTTACATCCTCAACATCAACAGATGGATTAGATTCAATTAACTCCTCTAATTTTTTCTTTATAATCTTTGGACTCTTCTTTTGATATTCATTAATATCTAGGTATTGATAATGTTCTTCTAATGCTTTTTGATTTCCATAGATAGTTGTAAAAGTTTGTAGGGCTAATTGGTAAACGTTTTTCGTGTAATATCTATCAAATGTTAAATTCTTTTCTTGGATATCAACATCAAAATCTAGCGTATGATATCGATCTAGAAACATCCATAATGTATAACAGTTTTTATAATCAATATTTTTTAATAAGATAGATGTTTGCATAATTGGTGCTTTGACAGGAATCGCTTTTTTTAAATCATTCATGAATGGTGTCGTTTTTAAACCATTTACGAGTTTTAGCAAGTTCATAATTCTATCTAACAATTCATTATTAGTCTTATTAATACTTTCATCTTCTAAATCTTCTTTAACAGTAAAGTTAATGTTAAGGTCAACTTGAGAATCTTGCATTCTAAACTCTGATTTTAAATTAAAGTGTTTTTTATTGAATGAATCAATATTTTTTTTAACTAATTCATGTCTTCTATTCACAAAATCAAATAAACGATCGATGAGTGTTTTAACAAATCTATTTTCATAAATTGCATATTCAATTTCAGCTTGAGTAGTTAAAATACGTTTAGGTATAACATCAGTGCCTCTAACTTCTTTGATGAGGTGTGTGTTAGCTGCAAGATGTCTAATAGAATCTTTGTTTGTTTTTTTTGCTTTTTCAATAGCAACAATTTCTTGTTCGTATCTTAACCCTGATTTAGGATCTCTAATGATTTTATTTAAACTTGGGAAAAACGATTCAATCGTTTGGATCCAGTCTTCATGAAATGATTTGATTTCGGTGATACTTTTTTGGTATATTTCAGTTTCACCCGATAAAAAAGCTTGATAGAAGTCATTTGGAAATGGAAATTCCATTTCTAAATCGTGGTAAGACGCATTTAACTCTTGATGAAATTGTCTTAGGTCTTCTAACTTCTTCATTGACTACTCCTAGTATTGTCTCTTAATTGTTGTTAAGTAAGCTTGGCATTCAACAAATGAATTCTTCCCAAATAAACGGTCTATAACTGCAGATAATTCATTGATTTCTGTTTGTAAGAAAGGTAAGTTTAAACTTTCAAACTTTCTAAATATCTTTCGGGCTACTATATAGTCTAATGCTTCATATTCAGATCCCCCACATGATACAAACACAGGAACAAAAGCTCTAATTTGTTTCATGATACGGTTACCGAATGTAACTTTAAGATTTTCAGTAATAAATTTATCTAGTTTTTCTAAGTTTTGTATAGCTTTTAGACTCAGTGGATTATCTTTATTTGCTGATCTAAATAACTCTTGTAGATAATCATTTGACATAATGACACCTTCAGTTGGTGGTGCATCAATGAAATTTGATTTTGCATTGATTTCTATTGGAGTTGCTCTATCATAAACTTTATCTGTAATGGTAAACGTTGAGTCATCTTTATTTGCTGTTCCTACGAACCATACATTTTGAGGAAGCAATATTTTACCTTTTTGAAAGTTTTTAGGGTCTCCTGGTTGTGAACTAGGTACAATATCAATTAACCATTGATCAACGTCAGGCATTTCTAGTAATGATAAGAACTCTGCAAAATAATATTCAACACGAGCTAAGTTCATTTCATCTAGAACAACGATACAAATATCATCACGATATGTTGATTCATAGATTGCTTCTAGAAATTCAGTCTCGTTAAACTTCTTTGTAAACTCATTTAAATATCCAATCATTTCAGCTCTGTCTCTCCAAGAAGGTTGAACAGCGATGATTTTTGAATCATTATGAAAAAATTTACCCATGGCATATGGAAGGGAAGTTTTCCCGGTTCCTGAAATACCTTCTAAGATCATTGTCTTAGATGAAGCAAATCCAGCAAAGAATGCGGATATAATCTTACGATCATAGAATAAACCAAGTTTTGATGCTGAGAAGTTAATGAATCTCTTGACTAACTCATTTAGAGAAATCATGTCTTCTTCTTTCATTCTAATTTGAGTCATTCTGTTTTCATATTCCTTATCGATTTCAATAAGTCTTGTAAATCTAGATGGACCTGTATGGGTTTCATCTTGATCTTGTAGCATTTGTTGATCAGCTTTTCTTTGTTCTTCAGGAGATAACCCTAAATTAGAAACTTTTAAAGCTAAAATCTTATTCTTTTCATCAATTAGCTCAACAGTTTTTTCATTTAAAAAAGAAATTTCTTCTAAAAGTTCATCTTTTTCAATTTCTCTTTTTATAAAGCGGAAATAACGACTAAAAAACTGATAAAGTTTGAGTGCAAGAAAGACAAAAAACGCTAAATTTATCAATAAAACGACAAAAGCCATCACCCAATCGAGTGGTTTGTATTCTGCGGTTGACAGTATGAACTTTTGAAAGTATACAACGACATTATGAAAAAATAAATCGGCAAAAGCTTCATAAAGGTTTTTAAAAAACTTGCCGACATTTGCAAAAAATTCACTAATGAGGTTGATATAGTAACGTGCAAATTCTACCATATGTTCTCCTTGAATCTTTTAGCTGTTATTTAGATTGATCTTCTTTTTCTTTCTTTAACTCAGCTAATAACTCTTGACGAATTTTCTCTTTTTCAACTTCAAGTGTTTTTTTCGTGTCTTCTTTTTCTTGTGCATATTTGTCTTCCATTTTTTCACGATTAAGTTGAAGAATGTTTCTTCCCAACATAACTCCTTCAAAAATTAAGATCAAAGCAACTGGTAAAATTATAAATAACGCAAAACCTGTCGGTGATTGTAGTTTATCTAGTGTATTACCTAATCCAGATACTTTTGATTTATAAGTTGCGATTGCTTGATCAAATGTAATTGGTTGATCTGGTTGGGTATTTGTATTTTGACCTGCTTGATTGTAATCAGCTTGAGTAACAATATATTCGTCATCAAAATTAATTTCTACGATTCTATGGGTATTAAACTGTTTAATCGACATATCGAAATAAGTTACGATATCCCCAACTTTTAAATCCAAAACTGATTTTTCATCTAACATTTTAACAAAGACCATATCCCCTTTTTCAAAGGAATCATCTTTGTCACCTAACATAGAGTTAGATTGTACTGATAAAAATCCTGTGCCAAATACGTTTGCAATATCATTTTCTTTTTTAACTTTAATATTAGCTATAGAAAAGATAAGCAATAAAATAATGATTAAATAAAACAGTGAGTTTAAAGTGATTTTTAAAACTTTCTTCGGTGTAGTTTTCTTTTCGTTTTCCATATTTAAAATACTCCCTTTATATATAATATCCTTCACTGTCTATTTTAGCACAATCCAAGAGGATTGGTAAGTGCATTTTTTAATTAAATGCACTTACCAGACTAGACTGCGTTAA
>CAYJDZ010000120.1:0-4077 GCA_964368955.1 uncultured Mariniplasma sp. | reverse complement strand
AAAATTAAGTGTTTCAACTATTTTATATATAGAAAGTATCAAACACTACGTCAACATTTACACAAAAGATGAAGATTACACAATACGCTCAACGATGAAACGTCTTGAAGAAAAATTGAAAGGATCCTCGTTTTATCGTTGTAATAATAGTTATTTAGTTAATTTAGCTAGAATCGATGCCGTTATAGGTGATTTTATTCAGATTAATGACGAAAAACTTAAAATTTCAAGACCAAGGAAGAAAGAGTTCATGGAAGTTTTAGCTGATTATTTGGGCGATGAAATATGATAGATCCACTTATTAATATTCCTAGAGAATACACGGCTATTGCAGAATGGTTATTTAGCACATTATTCATCATTTTTTCACATAAAAAATTAAAAGGATGGAAACTAAGCCTCGTCATATTGGGGTTTTTACCGGTTTTTATTGGCTATCAGTTTTTGGCAGGTATTTTACCTATTATCTTTTGGATTCCTACTATGGTAGGATCAGCTTTACTGATATGGTTGTATATCTATGTCTTAACTGAGATGAATGTTTATGCAGTTGGGTTTTACGGAATACAAGCCTTTATTATGGCAGAATTTGTGGCCTCTTTTGAATGGCAAATATATTATTATTTTGCACAAAATCTTGGAGACATATTAATTATAAGTATTTTATTTGTTTTCCTTATTTATGGATCTGTATTTTTAATGACTTATTTATTAGAGCATCGATATAAAAAAACGATGAGAGAATTTTTGGTTCAAAAAAACGATTTCTTGACAGCCTTTGGTATAGGTTTGTCTATATTCATCATTAGCAACTTAAGTTTCACTGGAATCAATAGCCCCTTTACTGGTAGATATGTTGCAGAAATTTTTTATATTCGAACCTTAGTTGACCTCTTAGGTGTTATTTTACTTTACTCACACCGCGAACACAAAAGGTATTTATATGCTCAAATGGAACTATCAGCAACTCAAAATCTTTTGGATAAACATTATCAACAATATCAGATGTCTCAAGAGAGTTACGCTATGGTTAACCAAAAATATCATGATCTGAAACACCAAATAGTTTTGATTAGAAACGAAACAGACTTTTCTAAAAAAGAGCATTATTTGGAGGAGATGGAAAAAGGTATTAAAACTTACGAAAGTCAGTATAAAACTGGTTACTCTGTATTTGACACAATATTAACTTCGAAAGCAATCGCTTGCTTAGAAAATAATATAACTTTAAATGCAGTTGCAAATGGTGAGTTATTAGAATTTATAAATGTTATGGATTTAGTTTCATTATTTGGTAACGCTATGGATAATGCAATAGAGAGTTCTAAATTAATAGATAAGCACGATAAACGATTAATCAACCTTTCGGTTCACGCGCAAAAAGGGATGATACTAATTAGAGTGGAAAATTACTATGAAAATAAACTCAACTATGATAATGGAATCTTAGTTACAACCAAAAATGATAGGTTTACTCATGGCTATGGGCTGAAGAGTATTAAAATAATTACGGAGAAATATGGGGGTTCCGTTAAAATCAGCACAAAAGGCAACTGGTTTAGACTAATTATATTGATCCCAATTGATTCTCAATAAACAGACAAAGTGTGTGAAAAATATGACAATTTATGCCAAATATTTTTTATACATTTTTTTTATGATAATTTATAGTCATATAATGATAGCGCTTTAGTTAAATGGAATGAAAACAAGATATAAAATTAATTTTCTATTATTATTCAATTCTTTCATGAACAAGAAAATGGACACAAACTTCAATGAGTGTTATTTTAAGATATTAAAAAACTTTAATGAAGTTTGAAAAAGGAGACTGGCTATTATGAAACATAAAGCTATTATAGACAAATTATCACTTGAACAAAAAGCCTCACTTATGTCAGGAAAAGACTTTTGGACAACGATGGACATTGAAACCGCAAATATACCAAGTATCTTTTTAGCAGATGGTCCGACAGGACTAAGAAAACAAAAAGCTGCAGCAGACCACTTAGGATTAAATGAGTCCATTAAATCGACTTGTTTTCCAACATCTGCGACTATGGCAAATACATGGAATGAACAACTTTTAGAAACTGTGGCAACTTCCCTTGGCAAGGAAGCCGCTATCGAAGATGTAAGTGTTGTTTTAGGTCCAGGAATCAACATTAAAAGAAATCCTCTAGGAGGACGAAATTTTGAATACTACAGTGAAGATCCATACTTATCTGGAAAAATGGGGGCTTCTTTTATTCGAGGTATTCAAAATAACGGAATTGCTGCATGTGTTAAGCATTATGCTGTTAACACACAAGAAACTAGAAGATTAGCAATCAATAGTATTGTTGACGAGAGAACACTAAGAGAAATTTACTTAACTGGATTTGAAATTGCTGTTAAAGAAGGGAAAACAAAATCTTTGATGGCATCATATAATCTTCTAAATGGTACCTACACAAACGAAAATAAACATATTTTAGTTGATATTTTACGAAATGAATGGGGATTTAAGGGAGTGATTGTGTCTGACTGGGGTGGCAGTAACGATCGAGTAGAAGCATTAAAGCAATCTGCTGAACTTGAAATGCCAACTACAGATGGTGACACAAACAAAGAAATCATAAAAGCGATTGAAAATAAAACTCTTGAGATATCTGTTCTAGATGAAGCTGTCGATAGACTTCTAGATTTGATATTTGATACCCGTGAAGCAATCAAACATGTTGAAAAGGTTCTTGATGTTGAACTCCATCATTTAGTTGCTCAAAAAGCTGCTGAAGAAGCGATGGTATTGTTAAAAAATGAAGAAAATATATTGCCAATTAAAGAAACAGACAAAGTAGCAATCATTGGTGATTTTGCAAAAAATTCTCGTTATCAAGGTGCTGGTTCTTCAGGTGTAAACCCAACACGCTTAGATAGTTTATTAACCTCATTAAAACCAGATGATTTTATTTCTATTGGTTATGAACAAGGATTTAATAGATATGGTAGAAAAAATAAGGGTCTGGCAAAAAAAGCTGTTGATTTAGCTAAAAAAGCAGATAAAGTATTATTATTTCTAGGGCTTGACGAATCATCTGAAACAGAAGGTATGGATCGTGTTAATATTTTATTGCCAGATAATCAAATATCCCTTGTTAAAGAAATAGCTAAGGTAAATAAAAATATTATTGTTGTCTTAAATTGTGGGTCAGTTGTTGACATGAATTGGGATGTGGATGTTAAAGGTTTAATGCATGCTTATCTACCTGGACAAGCTGGAGCGAAAGCAATTCTTAACAATCTAACGGGCAAAACAACACCTTCAGGTAAACTCACTGAGTCATACCCATTTTCATATGATGATATTGCATCATCTAATAATTTCCCAGGATTAGAGAATTCAGCAGAACATAGAGAAGCTATCTATGTTGGTTATCGCTATTATGAAAAAAATAAAATTGATGTGAAGTATCCATTTGGATTTGGTTTGTCATATACTCAGTTTACGTATAGTGATTTAGAAGTTACAGACAAAGGAGTCCGTGTTAAAATTACTAATACTGGAAATTATAGTGGCTCTGAAGTTGTTCAACTTTATATTGGAAAAAAACAATCTGATATTTTTAGAGCAGAAAAAGAGCTAAAAGGGTTTACGAAAGTATTCCTCAATAAAAATGATGTAAAAGAAGTGTTCATTGCTTTTGATGCATATAGCTTTAGATACTTTAATGTAAAAACAAATGCATGGGAAACAGAAGCAGGTTCTTATCAGTTATATGTAGGATCTTCATCAAAAGATGTTAGATTAACAGCAGAAATAGAAAAAACAGGCACAACGCCTAAGAAACCTTATGATTTAAATAAAATCCCTAATTTCGTTTCTGGAGATATAAAAAAAGCTACCGATGATGAATTTGAATATCTCTTAGGATACAAATTACCAAATCCACATTTTATATTCTATAAGAAAAAGAGAATGATAGTTTCTTATAATACTACAGTACAACAATTAAGATATGCAAGAGGGTGGACAGGAAGATTCTTTAACTTTGGTGTTAAAGCCGCAAGACGCATGTTGTTAATTTTTGGTAAACG